>JADFIM010000025.1 GCA_022566725.1 Planctomycetota bacterium | reverse complement strand
CGCACGAAGGCGAGCACACCTTGAATAGACTACTTAGCCAGGACGTAAATAGGTGACTGTCCCGAATATCCCCGAATATCCCAAGCAGCCAGAGCGCACCCGGTGTAGGTACTCCAAAGTGCAGGTCATCAATCTCTGCTTCACCGCCCGGATCAATGAGCACAGCCGCGTCAAACAGCTCGCTGGACACCAGGCCCAGGAAGAAACCTGCGCCACCGCCTCCATACGTGTTGCTGGCGAAAAGCAAGCGTCCGTCGCTATACAACTCGATGCGATGGAACCCCGGATGATCCACGCCGATCCAGGCCTGCGGCGTGTCAAAGGAGACGCTGATGTTGCCGTTGCCGTCGAGCCCCCATGCGTCGTTAGGAAAGGCAGTCGGCGAAAAGTTAATGCTGTCGTTGCCATCGGTGAACAGGATGCCGAGGTCGGCGTACTGGTCGGTGATGAATGTCCCGTCCGGGAAGCCGGTGAAACCGATCGTGGTGAACCGACCCACCGCCGCGATCCACTCATCCTTGTCTGTGAACTCCTCAACAAATCCGCCAAGCGCCTCACCATTCCCCGGCCAGGCCACTATGGCCGCAGCGATCAGTCCGGTCATCTTTCGCAGTCCCATGGCTCTTCTCTCTTCTCAGCGTGCCCCGAGGCCGCGACAAGGCGATATGAGCCCCGACGACGTGCTCAGCCTACCTCAAGAAGCTGGAATTGCAAGGGCCAAATGGCGAGAATGGCCGGATTCTGCCGGGCCCGCCCGCCCGGGTAACTTCGGCGATGAGACTCAGAGCCGGCCTGTCCTGGGGCCGGTGTCGTCGGCGGACCTCAATAATCCGACGACGACCGCGGCATTCAACAGCACCTGGCCGCGTAGAAAAATCAGATTGAGTATTCAGCCGGATGCAGTGCGATGAGGGGTCAGGCGCCGATCCACTGGCAGCGAGGCGAAGACGCCGGCAGTCCCGCGAAGCATGATCCGCTGGTTCGGCGCCGACTTGGCCGCGTACATGGCCTGATCGGCGTGGCGGATCAGTTGCTCGGCGTTGGCGGGCCGGCTCAGATCGATATGCGAGATCCCGATTGAGATTCCGAGGCGAGGCTCGCCTGTAGGCGCGGCGCGGTTGGCGCAGTCATGTTCGCGGAGTATACGCTCGGCCACGCGGACCGCTTCGTGAGCGTTCGTCTCGGGCATGAGCACGCAGAACTCATCACCGCCATAGCGAGCAGGCACATCCACCTGGCGACAATTCGCCTGGATGAGCCTGCCGGTCCGGCGGAGAACCTCGTCGCCGCCCAGATGGCCGATCGTGTCGTTGGTCGCCTTGAAGCCGTCAAGGTCGATCATCATGAAGGCCAGCGGTCGATCGTTGCGCACGGCTTCGGCCCAGGCGCGCTGGAGCATTTCGTTGAGCCAGCGCCGGTTCCCCAGCCCGGTCAAATCGTCGGTGCGGGCCAACGTTTCGAGCCGATAGATCAGCGTTTCCAGGTGCCGGTTCTTCGCCTCCAGCTCGGCCAGGCATCGGCGCAGATCGCGATCGGGGCGCTGCGGCCGAACGTACTTTCGGGTCGAGGATCGAATCTCTATGCCTCCACGGAACGAGCTGAATCGTCTCTGCTTCAACGTTGGACCGTCCGGCTCCCGGGTCAGGCGTGCGGGACTATCGGTCGGGAACCTGCTTTAGCATCGATTAGGACTCCGTCTCCGACAAGTGCCAACCCGCAAGATCGCCCGGTTTTGCTTGCCCAGCCGGAATGACCCGCCCATCCACACTACCGATAATCGGGCCTCGCCGGAATCATCTCCGAATGACGCTCGGCCGGGGAGGTTGCCTGCTCTCGCGACGCCGGCTACAACGCGCCGACCGTCGCCTTGACAATCGTTCGGTTATTCACTGCGATGCTCAGAGGCTTGAGGCTTGAAGGCTTGGGGCTTGAAGTCTTGAAGGCTTGGCGGAAGCCGCCACTTGTCAGGTCGCGGCGGTTGAAGCACGCCCTGAAGCCTGAATCCTGACCCCTGACCCCTGACCCCTGCCTCATCAGCTCAGCAGTCTCGTCAGATCATTCCAGGTCACGACCAACAGCACTGTCGCGATGAAGGCCAGCCCGACGATGGTGGCCGCATTCTGGAAAGCCGGTGACGGCGCGCGCCCTTTCAACTTCTCGTACACCAGAAACAGGAAGAGCCCGCCATCAACAATCGGGATCGGCAGAAAGTTGATCACGGCCAGGTTTACACTGATAATGGCCAGGAAGAAGATCAGGTAGGTGAAGCCGCGATCGGCGATCCGCGCGCCGATGTGGACGATGCCCACGGGCCCGTGAAGCTGCTCCACGCCGATGCTGCCGCGCAGCAGCCGGTCAAGGGTCAGGTAGGTCATCACGATGAACTTGTGGGTCTGCACAAAGCCCATGGTGACGGCCCGCAGAGGATTGCCGCCGGCACTGAGCGTGGTGTAAATCGGCTCGAACGCGGAGCCCGGCAGCTCGCTTCTCCACGAAAGGTCGTGCAGCGCCGCGACCTGTTTGGCGGCGAGCACCAAGTCAATGGTCTCGCGTTCGGCGTTGGGCGTCGGATGCGTAATCGTCAAGGTCACGGTTGCCGCGGCCCCACTGTTCAATGCCGAGCGCGTCTCGGTCCGCAGCGCTTGACGAAACGACGCCCAATCCGAGACGGGCGTGTCATTGACAGCATCGATACGGGTGCGGCCGAACAAGAACCAGTCGGCCACGGGCGTGGGCTGGACGGTCGTTTGGCCGTCAGGCCCGGGCGCGGTGCGCAGCCGATCCATCGGCTGGGCAATCAGCGGAAGTTCCCATGCCCAGTCGATGACGATGTTGAGTTTACCCTTGCGGTCAACGCGGGCCTTCACGGGCAGCCGGGCACCGTCGCGCAGGAGCAGCAGGTCAATCTCGCCGCTTTTGTGCGTGGCGAGCTCGGCCTTGAGGCCGGCCATGCGAGGCCCGTCCACCGCCCCGGCGCGCAGGATGACATCGCCCGGCTCAAGAACCTTCCGGTTGGGTTTGTTGCGACCACTGACGACTGCAACGATCTTCACCAAAGGGGTCAGACCGAAAAGGCCGGATTCGATATTCTGCTCGACGCCGGGTATCGCCGTGGCATAGCGAAGGATCTGGAAAATGGGCGTCACGTCAACATCGGTGCGGACCAGGGCTTGGTCAACAAAGTCGGGGCCATCGCCCGAGGCGGTCCACGCCGTCGGCACCGGCCGGCCGCCGGACTGCCGAACGACTTCCTGAAACTGTTCGTAAGTTTCGATTCGCTGCCCGCCGGCCGAGACGAGTCGCATCCCCGGGCGAACGCCGGCGTCGAACAGTCCGAGCTCGACCAGCATTTCGGTCAGCCGTCCATCGTCGTCTGCCAACAACGTACTCGATCGCGCAGGATAAACGCCGATGCCCAGAAGCCCGGTGCCTGGGTCCTTCTCTGGGGTCAGCAGGAACTCCAGCGGCGCGCTCACGCCGGCGCGCTGCACCGTGAACTTCAGCGTCTGGCCGGGCTTCGCCATCGCAGCGGCGATGCGGATGTCGGCGAACGTTTCGACGGGCTCGCCTTCGATGTAGGTGATGCGGTCACCAGGCTTCAAGCCGATGCTCTCAGCGCTCGGGTCCGTGGCGTCGATGTCGGCGGTGGTGCCCGCGGGCATCGACCTTGCAACCTCGCCAACTACGGGCGCCTCGGACCGTACGCCGATCATGAACGCCACGATGAAAAGGCCAACCGCCAGCAGGACGTTGGCCACCACGCCGGCGGAGACGACCACCATGCGCTTGCCTATCGGGCAGACGTTGTAGCTGCGGGGGTCGGCCGAGACGGCGTTGGGGTTGATGTCTTCCTGGCCGAGCATCTTCACGAAGCCGCCGATCGGCAGCCAGCGCAGCGAGTATTCGGTTTCGCCCAGCCCGTAGCGGGCCAGTTCCTTTCCGCCCAGATCATCGGGCGCCTTGCCCGTCTTGGCCACGACGCGGCCGCGCGTCGAGCCCCATACCAGACCAATGCCCCTTCGCCAGGAGATGATCGCCTGGCCCATCCCGATTGCGAACACCTCGGTGCGAATCCCCGCCCACTTGGCCGCCAGGAAATGGCCGAGCTCGTGCACGAAGATCAAGACCCCGAATCCGAAGATGATCAGCAGCAGGTTGGTGGTGGTGTTAAGTAGATTCATGTGATCTCTGCTCGATCGAGAAGAAGCGCGCTGGCCAGTACTCCTTGCGTCCGCCCGTCGCCTGGCGGCGACGGCTAAACGTTGAGACCGCCACGATTGATCGGGACCGCCGAAACGGGCGGACCGACGTGATCGGACACCGTGTTCGAGGTCCGCCCAACGCGGCGGTTGACTTCATCTCGGGCGGCTCGATCGGCGCGCCGGACGTCGTCGAGGCCCTCCAGGGGCCTTGGTTTAATCGCAGCGAGCGTCTCGCGGACCAACTCGGCGATCATCCCAAATGGAATCCTGCGGTCCAGGAAGGCGGCGACGGCTGCTTCGTTGGCGGCGTTGAGAATGGCCCCCGCCGTGCCACCCGCCTCGATCACCTTATACGCCAGACCCAGCGCTGGAAAACGCTCGTGATCCACCGGCTCAAAATCCAGTCGGCGAGCGTTCGCCCAATCCATCGTCGCCGCGCAGCCTCCCAGGCGATGCGGCCAGGTCAGGGCATATTGAATTGGGGTTCTCATGTCCGGTGGTCCAAGCTGGGCGATGACCGAGCCGTCCACGAACTCGACAAAGCTATGGATGATCGACTGGGGATGGACGATCACCTCGATCTTCTGGGCGGGGATGTCAAACAGCCAGTGAGCTTCGATCACCTCCAGGGCCTTGTTCATCAGCGAGGCGGAGTCAACGGTGACCTTCGGCCCCATGTCCCAGGTCGGATGATCGAGTACCTGCTCGACGGTGGCGTGGTAGAGTCGTTCGCTGGGCCAGGTACGCAACGGACCGCCGGAGGCCGTGAGCACAAGGCGGGCGACTTCCTGGACGGATCGCCCAGCCGCAAGACATTGGAAGATTGCGCTGTGCTCAGAATCGATCGGCAGGAGGTTGATCCCTTTGCGACGCACCCTGGGCATCACCAGCGCTCCCGCCGCGACCAACGTCTCCTTATTTGCCAGCGCGAGGTCGCAACCGCGGTCAATGGCCGACAACGTGGCGGGCAGCCCGGCGGAGCCGACCATCGCCCCCAACACCAGGTCTCCTGGTTGGGCCACTGCGTCGATGAGCTGTACCGCTGCCTCCTCACCGGCATAGACGTGGGGGATTGAGGCGAGCGCCGGTGCCTGGTCTGCGTCTGCGATCGCCACGTGCTTGACGTCAAACCGCCGAGCCTGCTGCCCCAAGAGTGCGGCATTGGAGCCGCCGGCCAGGCCGACAACGTCGAACCCGCCTGCGGCGGCCCCTTCGCAACGGCACAGATGCGCGACCACCTCCAGGGCGTTGCGCCCGATCGATCCGGTGGAGCCGAGAACGATCAGGCGGCGGCAGGCTGGTTGAGGCTGTCGAGTCACTCTTCCAGATTATCCTTTACATCAGCTAGCGCGGTGCGTGAAAGGACCCGGCGACTTCGATAAAGTCGCTTCATTGTCCGCGCCGCGCGCGGAGCGGTCTCGACGCCGGCGGCCGCGGAGTCGCGCTTGGAGGACTCGTCGGCTTCCGCAGAAGTTCCGCCGTCTGTTTTCTTGGTCGTTGCAGGCTGGCCGGCGGCGATGGAGCCGCTGGTTGGCCCGGCTGATCTGGAAGCCGCAACTTTGGGTCGGCGCTTCCTTCTCACGCCGGCCCTGTTGCCGGTGCTTCGGGAGGATTCCTCAGCGCCGCGATCGTCACGCGCTGCGGTCGTGAATGATTCGGGGGCACGGCCGGAGCCGTCTGCGTCCGAGCGTGGGTCGGCCGAGCCGGTGAGCGACCGGGCCGCAGGCGCATCGGCTGCTTTGGGAACAGTCTTGCGACGGCGGGAGGTCCTTATTCTGCCAGTTGGGGCCTGACGGTCATCACGGCCGACGGATTCGGCGGGCGGGGTCTTGGCGTCAGCGGCTCGCTCCTCGGCGCCCAGCAGGGTCCGAATCCGCTGGACCATCGGCGGCGTCACCAATGACATGTGGTTGTTCAGATCAAGGTCATCCTGGGCCTTGCATCGGCTGAGAATCTCACGTGACGCGACGCCAAGGTCCTGGGCAAGCTTGTGAACAGGAATGGATCCGTCCTCACGCGGGCGACCCCTGCCTCGTCGGGACCGGCGACGACGGGGCTTCTTGGTCGTCTGGCCGCCGTCGGATGACGTCTCGGCAGGTCTGGCAGCCCCTGCTTCATCGGACGCCGCATCAGCACCCTCGCCCGCTCGATCAGGCGTCGTCTCGGCCCCCTCTGCGAGCGCGACGGTGGTGGCATCGGCAGGTGCGCCTCGGCGCCGACGCCGTCGTTTCTTGGTTGGAGATTCCCCGGCCGGTGCAGGCTTCTTTGCTCGCTCCTTGCTCTGGGCTGCTTCAAGCTGCCCGATCGTTGGAACCTGCAGCGGCGGCAGCTTGGCCACGTCTACCTCGGCGCCACGGTCGTCGTAGGCAAAGAAATCGACGCGATCGACGGCGATGGCATCGCTGACCCGCACATCGATCGTCTTGCCCGAAGCGTCCTCCAACGCAACCAGCTCCCGCCTTTTGCTGCTGAGCAATACCGACGCCACCCGAGGCGAGCACACCACCTCCACCCGTTTGATGCGATCGAATTGCAATACATAACCGACCTGCCGCATGGCGTCGGCGCCGAGGGACTGTGGCGTCTTGATCTCGCCTTGTCCGTCGCAATACTCGCACGCCATGAAGTGGCTCATGCGCAGGCTCGGGCGCATGCGCTGTCGGGTCAATTCAACAATGCCGAACTCGCTAATGCGCAGCATGGTGGTCCGAGCCCGATCGCGCTTCAGCGCCAGGCGAAACCGGTCTTCGACCTCGCGGCGGTGCTGGAGACGGTGCATGTCGATCAAGTCGTTGATGACCAAACCACCCAGATCGCGCAGGCGAAGCTGGCGGCAGATCTCATCCACCGCCTCGCAGTTCGTTCCAAAGGCGTTCGTCTCGCTGTCGGTCGCGCGGCGACTGCGGCCGGAGTTGACATCGATTGCCACCAGCGCTTCGGTTTGGTCAATGACGAGCTTGCCGCCTGAGGGCAGCGGAACTTCGCGGCTGTGAATCAGATCGATCTGCCGCTCGATGTCAAAGGCGTGGAAGATCGGCACGGGACTTCGATAGCGAATGAGCTTGGGGGCGGAGCGTGGCGCGACGACGCTGAGGAACGCCGCCGCCCGTTCGTGCGCCGACTCGCAATCAACGATGACGGCCGAGATCGACGGCCGCAGCACATCACGGATGGTGCGGATGAACAGGTCGGATTCGGTGTAGAGCTCACACGGCGCGCCGATGTCCTTGATGCGCCGGTCCATGACCTTCCACAACCGCACCAGGTAGGCCACGTCGCGCGTCAAGTCGGTCCGGGTCTTTCCAAAGCCGGCGGTGCGGAGAATGAACCCGAACCCCTGGGGCAGCTTCAGCGAGTCGAGGACCTGGCGCATCTGGCGGCGCTTGACGGGATCCTCGACCTTGCGGGAGACGCCGACGCGATCCATCTCGGGCATCATGACCAGCAGCCGCCCGGGAATGGACAGGTAGCTGGTGAGGGTGGGTCCCTTGGTGCCCAGGCCCTCCTTGAGCACCTGCACAAGCACTTCGTCGCCACGTTTCAGCGCGTCCTGGATGGGCGGACGAGCACGCCGAGGAATCTTCATGCCCACCCGCTCGGTGCGCTTGGCGCCGGGGAAATACCGCGGATGGAGGTCGGAAATGTGCAGGAAGCCGGCTCGGCCCTGACCGTAGTCGATGAACGCGGCCTGTATGGCCGACTCAACGTTGGTCACGCGGCCCTTATAGATGTTGCCGACGTTGGTGGCTGTAGCCACGCGTTCGATGTACAGCTCTTCCAGATGATTGTCCTGCAGGATCGCGATCCGGCATTCCTCGCCGGGCGTGACGTTGACGACCATCAACTCGGTCGCGTCGCTCTTCTTTGTACTGACCACGGGTGCAAATCTCCGGGGAATCGCTCCCGGCAAGCCAACCCAGCCGCATGAGGGAGAATAATGCGACAGCCGCTGGGGTGTCCGTCACCAGAGGCGTCGATTGTGGCGCGGTGCCTGGATGCTGCCAGCGCATGCTTGGGGGGCTCGTCGGCGGCCAACGCGTTGGGCCCAGGACTGCGCACCGCCCGCGAGGGGCGAGGCTCATCCGGCACCACCTTGGCCGGTGCTTGTTTATTTCAACCCGAGTATGGTTATCCAGCGGACCAACCGCTGTCCATTTCGGGAATAACTCTTTGAACCGCGTCGCGGAGGCAATTCAGGACCTGCCGCTCAGAATCGAACGAACCGACCTTTCGGGCGAGCCGTTCACAGGATTCAATATCGACCGATCGGATGACCCGCTTCACATGCGGGATCTGCGACGGCACCAATGATAGGGTACGCAGGCCCATGCCGATGAGCAACATCGTATACTCCACTTCACCGGCGATCTCCCCGCAAAGGCTGATGTCGACCTTGAAACGCCTGGCCACGCGGACAACCGCCTTGATCAGTTGCAGCACGGGGGGGTGGGCGCCGCTATAGAGGTTCGCCACCCGCGCGTTTGTTCGATCCACAGCCAGCGTGTATTGGATCAGATCGTTGGTGCCGATCGAGAAGAATGACACCTCGCGGGCCAGGGTCGAAGCCATCAACGCGGCGCTGGGGACTTCGATCATGATGCCCACGGGCATGCACTGATCGAACTCGATGCCCTGCTCCTGGCACTCCTCCATCGTATCGGAAAGGATCATCTTGGCCTGACGCAGTTCCATCGCGGTGGAAATCAAGGGAAACATGATCTTGATCGGCCCCAGAGCTGAGGCGCGCAGGATCGCGCGCAGTTGCGTCTTGAACAACGGGAGATTCTGGAGGCAGTAACGGATGCTGCGCAGGCCGAGAAACGGATTGCGCTCCGGCTCTTCCGCTCGCGATTGGGTGTACTTGTCGGCCCCCAGATCAAGCGTTCTGATCGTCAGCGGTTTGCCGTCCAGAAGCTCGATGGAACGCTTGTGGGCCTGGAAATGGTCCTCCTCGGTGGGCTCGGTCTGACTGGTGAGGTACAGAAACTCCGTGCGATAGAGTCCTACCCCGTCGCCGCCGTTGGCCAGCACCGACTCGATTTCATGGGGGAACTCGATATTGCCCATCAACATGATGCGTGTGCCGTCAAGCGTGACCGGCTCCAGGGAGGCAAGCTCCCGCAGGGCCAGCTGATCGGTCCCGATGCGCTCGATGTCTTGCTCATAGTGCTCAAGCGTCTCGCGGTCGGGGCGGATGATGACCCGGCCGGTCTCCCCATCGACGATGATCTGATCGCCCTCTTCGACGTACTGGGTGACGCGCTGAGAGCCGACGACCACGGGAATGCCCAGTGCGGCGGCGACGATTGAAGCGTGGTCCGTTCGCCCGCCGGCATCGGTGGTGAATCCGATCACCTTCTTGGGGTCGAGTGAGGCAGCCCGGGCCGGGGTCAGCTCGTGGGCCACCAGGACCACCGGCTCGGTCAGCCGGGCCAGGCGGTCCTCAGACTCCCCGATGAGCTTGCTGAGCACCCGCCGATCGAGATCCAACACATCACTGGTCTTCTGGCGGAAGACCTCGCTGTCCATCTCGCGAAACCGGCGTGTCAGCGCCCGAAACGCTTCGGAGACGGCGTACTCCGCCGTCACCCGGTCCCGCTGGATGTGCTGGCGGATGGGGTCAATGAGCGAGGCGTCATGGAGCAGGCCAAGGTGGAACTCGAAGATCTTGGCGGGCTCCGGCCCCAGCTGTTCGGCCGCCCGGTCGCGGTCCTTCTGAAGCTCCTGGATCGCTTGGGCGACGGCCTCGTCGAGCCGCTGCTGCTGATGGGGCACACCCTCTTGTGGGACCGTACGAAACGGAACGTGAAGGACCGCGTCGTCGAGTACAAAAGCACGGCCGATAACTACGCCATGCGAAACGGGGATGCCTTTGATGACCTCCATCGAGCAGCTGCGGTCCTTTCTGTGCACCGAACACCGGATTGGCTGCCTCCACCGCAGTCCCGGGCGCGAAGGCCGAGTATACAGGGACCCTACGAGAACCACGCTAAGAGGGGCAAGCTTGGGGAGCTGGCCAACCCTGCGCCCCCCAGAGCAGGTTCGCCGGCCGGCACAGGGCCGATTGTTACCGCGGTCAGCCCGGCCTGCCAGCTCACTCTATCAGGGCGTCAAGGCTGGGCTGCGGCTGGCCGGCCGCAGTCGTGCGTGACCGACCGGTCCAGAGATAATAGGCCGCGGCCTTGACGTCATCGATGATGACGATGATGCACGGCAGCACGATGAGGATCAGCCCGGTCGCGCTGATGAGCCCGAACGAGATGCTGATCGCCATCGGGATGAGGAACTTCGCCTGAAACGACTGTTCCAGCATCAGCGGCGACAGTGCCAGGACAGTCGTGATCGTGGTCAGGAAGATCGGCCGCAGGCGTTGCCCGCCGGCTTCGATCAACGCCTCTGTCAATCCCATGCCCTCCTTGCGTTTGGTGTTGAAGAACTCCACGAGGATGAGCGAGTCATTGACCACAATACCGCTCAGCGCGACAAACCCGATCAGGCTCAGGAATGTCATCTGGTAGCCCATGAGGAGGTGGCCCCAGATCACGCCGATCAAGCTAAAGGGGATCGCCAGCATGACCGCGATCGGCTGGGTGTAGCTGCCGAACAGCCAGGCCAGGATGATGTAAATCAACACGCACGCGGCCATGAACCCTAGCGGAAGTGTTTCGAATGCTCTGCGCAGCTCGCGTTGCCGGCCGCCCAGCTCAATTCCGACGTCCGGGTGCTCCCGCCGCAGCTCGTCCAACCGCGGCTGCAGTTGGGCCATGATCTGCTCGGGATTGGCCGACGGCGCGGTGTCGGCGGTGACGGTCACGGCCCGTCGTCGATCCAGGCGGCGGATCAAGGAGTAGCTGGATCCTTCGGTGATCTCGGCCACTTCGCCCAGCGGAACCCGTCGGCCTTGGGGCGTGATCAGGTACATATGCTCGATCGCGTAGAGGCTGCGCCGGGAGCGCTCGTCCAGCCGCACCCGAACCTTGATATCCTCGCGCTTGGCCGAGAAGACGTGCGGCTCCAGCCCGAACAGTGCCCCGCGAACCTGCGTGGCCACATCAGCGACGTTCAAACCTAGGCCGGCCGCGCTCGGCTTGAGCTGCACTTGCACCTCCCGCTGGGCTTGGGAAGCGTCGTCGGCGATGTCGTAGACACCCTTGGAGTCCGCGAGCATGCCCCTGATCCGGCCGACAACCGCGTCCCTCTGCGTTTCGTCGTTGCCGGTGACGACGATCGTAATGTCCGGCCCACCCGGGCCGGCCCCGATCTCGGAATACCTCAGCCGCTCGACGTCGCTGATCACACCAAGCTCTTGGCGGATGGAGGCGATGACCTGCGAGGACTCACGCTCGCGCTGCTCTATAGGCTTGAGCTCAATGAACATCTGCGCCAGGTGCCCGCCGACGCCCTCCGCCTGTCCGGTGTCGAGATTGGCCTGGTAGCCGACGATCGTCGAGATGCACTTGGTCTCAGGTTGGTCGGCCGCAGCCGTTTCGATTCGCCTCACGATCGAGGCGGTCCGCTCGATGGGCGTGCCGATGGGCATGCGCAGATCAACGATGATCGTCTCGGAGTCGGAGGCGGGGAAGAATGTAAACCCAATGCGACCGCCGACCACGATTCCCATCGAGGCAATCAGCACCGACAGGCCGGCCGCCAGGGTCGCATAGCGGTATCGAAGGAGCGAAGCGAGCAGCCGCCCGTAGCCGGGCACGATCCGACCCAGAATCAGCCGGTCGCGCGACGATTCGTATCGTCTCAGCCAAGTGGCGAACCGGCCGGGGCGGCTCCGATCGCGGTGGAGCAGACTGTGGCCCATGTGGCTGGGCAGGATCAACACCGCCTCGACCAGGCTGAACATCAAGGCGAAGCTGACAATGACCGGCAGCGCGCCGATCAGATCACCGATTTGACCCTGGATGAACCGCAACGGCATGAACGCCACGATGCTCGTGAGGACGGTGGCCACCACCGGCCAGAACACCTGCTCGGTTCCCTTGATCGCCGCCACCAGCGCCGGCTCCTGGCGATCGTGCCGCGCCTGAATGTTCTCCGCCACGACGATCGCATCATCCACCAGAAGCCCCAGCACGACGATCATCCCGAACATGGTGATCAGGTTCAGCGTGATGCCGAAGCTGTTCATCATGACCAGCGTGCCGCAAAGGGAGATGACCAGCCCGATACCGACCCACACGGCGACCCGCCAATTCAGGAACACAAGGAGGGTGCCAAAGACCAGAAGCGCCCCCCACCGCGCATTGCGGATCAGCAGGTCGAGGCGGCCCTCGATGAAGCGAGCCAGGTCCGAATGCGTGTCAAGCTCGCCCGGCAAGGGATCAGGGCAGGTCACGCCAAGCTCATAAGCACTCTTGCGTTTGCAGCCGAAGATCGACTCCAACGCGCTACCTTCGAATGGGTCGCCACGACGGCCGGCTACGTATGCCCGCACCATCTCGGCGATCTCCACCGCATCCTGATCGCCGGTCTTGAACACCGTCAGGCTCACGGACGGCTCCAGGGACCGGCGCTCGGTTGATCGCTCGTCGAACCGGCCGAATCGGGTGATAAGCTGCTGATCGACGTAATCCTCGCGGACACTGGCGAGGTCGCCGACGCGCAATGCCTGGCCTTGGGGGGTAGCCTTGACGACGATCTGGCGAATGGCCTCGGCCCGCTCCGGCACGCCGGTCGTCCTGACGCTGATGTCTCCGACGCCGCTGCGAACCGACCCGCCGGGCACGTCAGCCATCCAGTTGCCAATGGAAGCGGAAAGCTGCGGCAAGCTGATGCGATGCTCCAGCAGCGCCGCAGCCGAGACATCGACGCGAATCTCATAATCCCGCACGCCCGAGGTCAGGACCTCGCCCATGCCGGGCAGGCTTTTGAGATCGTCGCGGATCCGCCGGATGCCCCGCTTCATGGCTTCTTCATCCGCGGGCCCGTAGAGGCTGACCATGATCACGGGCATGCGCGCCTCCAGTTCGGTCACGCGAATGCGCTCAGCTTCTTCGGGCAGGTCGGTAAGGGCGTCGACCGCGCGTTCGACTTCGTCTACGGCCTTGTCCACGCTGTCAATGCCCCAGCGAAACTCGACGACGATGCCACCGCCGCTTTCAGCCAGGGTGGTGGTCATTCGTTCAACTTCATCCAGGTCAGCCAGGGCATCCTCGACCTTCATGGCCAGACCTTCCTCGACCTCCGCCGGAGTGGCCCCGGGGTAGGGCAAGGTGACGACGGCGGACTCCGGCGTCATTTGGGGGAAGAACTCGCGAGTGAGGCTCAGCGCGGCCGCCGCACCACCGATGAACGCGCCGACCATCAGCAGGTTCACAGGCACCGGCCTGGTGACGCCGAATCGGGGAATGCTCACCGGCCGACCCCCGGAGCCGACAGTGCATCGGGGGTCCCCAATCCCATTACATCGGGATCGCGGAAGCGAGCCCCTGCACGTCGCGGCGGACCGTTGAGCGGAATCGCCTCGACCTCAAGACCTTCGGGCAATGAGCGCGCCGCGTTCACCACGACCAAGGCTCCGGCGGGAAGAGGCTCAGCCAGTACCGCCCATTGCTCCGCCGCGACACCGATCTGCGGAAACTCACCCTGCACGTGAAACACCACTTGCACCGGGTAGCTCCGCACAACGTTGTCTCGGATCAGAAGCAGGCGATCGCCCAGGAGCGAGCGGCGCGGCACGACCGAACGAAGCTCAACTTCACTGGAAACGACCGTACCCTGGACGAACAGACCCGGAGCGAGTCCGCCGGCGGCGGAGTCGTGCGGGTCCTGCTCCACTTCGACGTAGACGGCCATGGTGCGGGTGAACTCATCATCTTGCGGCCCGATGCGGGCCACCTGCCCCGGCCAACTTTGGGTGGTCGCACTCCGGGAGGTCAGGATCACCTCGTCGCCGACCGCAATCGCCGCGCGGGCACCGCCGGGCAATCGCAGCGCCACCTCGATCCGTTGCAGGCTCACCACGCGCGCCACCCGTTCACCAAGCGCAAGCCGCTCCCCGACCTCGACATCCACCGCCTGGATCACCCCCCCAAGCGGGCTGCGGACGGTACAGCGTTCGACGTCCTTGTTCGCCAGCGCCAGTTGGGCATCAAGGCCAAGACGCTTGGCTGCAAGTTGTGCCCGGCGGGGGGGAATCTTGTCCCGCTCCTCTTTCACAATCGTTTCGAGGCGCTGCTTCACCTTGAGCGCTTCTTCGGCGCGATCGATCTCCCGCTGATTCGCGCTCTTGCGCTCAAATGCGTCTATGACACGCTTGAGTTCTCGCTCGGCCAGCTCGGTTTCCTTGCCCGCAAGAGCAGCTCTCTGTACCAGGCTTGCCTCTTCCACGCGCAGTTGATCGAGCTGAGCGTCAATCTCGGCGATCCTTTGGGAAAGAATGTTCACCTGCTGGACAAAATCGGATTTGTCGAACTCAGCCAGAACGTCGCCTTCCTTGATCTCGGCGCCGGCGACAATATGGCGAGGTACTTCGACCACGATCGCCGAAACCTGCACGGGCACGTCGGCCGAGTCCATCGCGGCAGCGGTCCCGAACCCGGTCCATTGCCTGCGCACGGGAACCTCGATGACGTGCATGACCTCGACCCGTCGCATCGCCGGCGGCTCATCAGACCCCTGCGGCCGGGGCTTGGTCTTCACCAATACGAGAAAGATTCCGACAGCGACCGCCAGCAAAGCCATGGACACCACCACCTGCGTGATGACGGACACCAAGATGTTGCGCTTATCAGCCATGCAGCGGCATTCTCGGCCTCGCCAACGACCGAGCCGTATACCCTATGTCGGCACACGCGGTGAATCGAGTTAGGTCCGCGCACGCTCAACCTTCAAGCCCTCAAGCCTTCAAGCCTTCAAGCCTTCCGATGTGATACCCTAGCGATCATGGCCGAGCGGCTGAGTCTCGATGAAGTTCGCCACGTCGCGAAGCTGGCGCGGCTGCGGCTAACCAACGAAGAGCTTGAGCAATACCGCAGCCAACTGTCGGCGGTGCTCGAACACATTGCCAAGCTCAATGAGCTGGACGTTGCGGGTGTAGAGCCGATGGCCCATCCCAGTGATGTCACCAACCGCCTTGACGAAGACGTTGTCGGCGAGTCGATGCCCGTGGAGCAACTGCTGGCCATTGCCCCGGCCGTGGAAGGCCAATTCCTGGCGGTCCCCAAAGTGCTCGGCGAGGAAACCGGACCATGACCACCCTGGTATGCGCTCGCCGCCATGGACGATGACGCGACCATCCTGAGTCTTGTCGAAGCGCTGAAGCATCGCGAGATTTCGGCGGTCCAACTCGTGCAGAATTGCTTTGAACGTATCGAACAACTCGATGAGAAGTTGCATTGCTTCCACGAAACGTACCCCCAACGTGCGCTTGAGGCGGCGGAGTCGATCGACGGCGCGCTGGAGGCCGGCGACGAACCGGGGCCGCTGGCCGGTGTGCCGATCGCATTGAAGGACAATATCGTCACCAGCTTCGGCCACACCACGTGCAGCTCACGCATCCTTGAAGATTTCAACGGCCCGTACACCAGCACCGCCGCACAGCGATTGATTGATGCGGGCGCGATCGTCATCGGCAAGACCAACTGCGATGAGTTCGCGATGGGCTCGTCGACGGAGCATTGCGCCTTCGGGGAGGTGTGCAACCCGTGGGACCTCACGCGAGTGCCCGGGGGATCGTCCGGAGGCAGTGCTGCGGCGGTCGCGGCGCGAATGTGCCCTGGGGCCCTGGGCTCTGACACCGGCGGGTCCATCCGCCAGCCGGCGTCGCTGTGCGGGGTGGTCGGCGTCAAGCCGAGCTATGGCCGGGTCAGCCGGTTCGGCCTGGTCGCGTTCGGCTCCAGCCTCGATCAGATCGGGCCGTTGGCGCGTTGCGTCAAGGATGCTGCCTGGTTGTTGCGCATCATCGCCGGGCCTGATCGCCGCGACTCCACCTGTGCCGATCTGGCCGTCCCCGATTATCTCAACGGAATCGATCAGCCGCCTCAGAACCTGCGCATCGGCGTGCCGAAGCAGTACCTCAGCGACAAGAACGAGCCGGCGGTGAACGAAGCGGTTTACAGCGCGATCGAGCTGTATCGCGATCTCGGGGCCGAGATTGTCGACATTGATTTGCCGCTTACCGATTACGGCATTGCGACCTACTACGTCATCGCACCAGCCGAGGCGTCGAGCAACCTGGCTCGGTATGACGGCATTCGCTACGGCCGGCGAGCCCATCTTGAGCCCGGCGAAGACCTCTACGACCTCTACGCCAAGAGCCGCGCCGAAGGATTCGGGCCGGAGGTGAAGCGGCGCATCATGCTGGGCACCTACGTGCTCAGCGCCGGCTACTACGACGCCTATTACAAACGCGCACTCCAAGTGCGCCGGCTCATCAAGCAGGAGTTCGACGCGGCATTCGAGAAGTGCCACGCGCTGCTGGGGCCGACGTCGCCCACGCCTGCGTTTGAAATCGGGGCCAAGGCCGATCCGTTATCGATGTATCTGTGCGACGTGTACACCGCCAACACGAATATCGCGGGCATCTGCGGAATCTCCATCCCCGCGGGCTTTGCCGAAGTCAATGGGAAACTCCTGCCCATCGGGTTGCAGATTCAATGCAAGGCCTTTGACGAAGCGACGATGTTCCGGGTGGCCCGGATGTTCGAAGCCAGCACCGATTTCCACACCAAGCGCCCGCCGGAATTGGCAACGGTGTGACGCAGCGCATCGGGCGTGTCGGTTTGTCCTCAAGCCCAGCGAGCCGGCTTGTCCCCAAGCCGGGTGATTTCCGAATTGCGGCTGGTTTGCGTTCGTCGAAGATCACCCGGGCTGGGGATACCGGCGCGGCTCTGGCCCTGCTACCGGGAATCTGATCCAGCTCGTGCGAGTGTCTAATCATCTTCAGAGCGGCCAGTGCCGCGTGCCTGTTCCCGCATCTTCGTGCAGCGCTTGAGGACGAGGTTGATCGCCGCACGGCGGAGCGGCTTGCTCAGCGACGCGTCGGTCCTCACGAGACCGGCAACGGCTGAGCAGTCCAGTCCCTTGCCGAATAGTTCATCAACGAAGGGGCTGATGTTTTGCTCGGCGCGACGCGCGTCGTCGCGCTCGGCGATGCGGTCACGGTACGCAACGGTTTCCCACACCCGCACCGTCCTGTCCCCCGATCCCGAGGCGATGCGCGAACCGTCCGGGCTGAACGCGGTCGAGAAGACCGAGTCCTCGTGCCCGCGGAGGACTGCGAGCTCCTGCCCGCTGCCGGCGTCCCACACCCGCACCGAGTGGTCCTCCGACCCCGAGGCGATGCGCGACCCGTCCGGGCTGAACGCGACCGAGTTGACTCCGTGTTCGTGCCCGCGGAGGACGGCGAGCTCCTGCCCGCTGTCGGCGTCCCACAGCCGCACCGTCCTGTCCCCCGACCCCGAGGCGATGCGCGACCCGTCCGGGCTGAACGCGACCGAGTTGACCGCATCCTCGTGCCCGCGGAGGACGGCGAGCTCCTCCCCGCTCGTTGCGTCCCACAGCCGCACCGTCCTGTCGCCCGACCCCGACGCGATGCGCGACCCGTCCGGGCTGAACGCGGTCGAAAACACCCTGTCCTCGTGCCCGCGGAGGACGGCGAGCTCCTGCCCGCTGCCAGCGTCCCACAGCCGCACCGTCTTGTCCTCCGACCCCGATGCGATCCGCGACCCGTCCGGGCTGAACGCCACCGAGTTGACTCTGTGTTCGTGCCCGCGGAGGACGGCGAGCTCCTGCCCGCTGGCGGCGTCCCACAGCCGCACCGTCTTGTCCCCCGACCCCGACGCGATCCGCGACCCGTCCGGGCTGAACGCGACCGAGTTGACCCCGCTCTCGTGCCCGCGGAGGACGGCGAGCTCCTCCCCGCTCGAGGCGTCCCACAGCCGCACCGTCTTGTCGCTCGACGCCGAGGCAATGCGTGAACCGTCCGGGCTGAACGCGATC
>JADFIM010000024.1 GCA_022566725.1 Planctomycetota bacterium | reverse complement strand
GGTTCCAGAAGCGGCATCCGGCCCAGGGTGAGCCCGACATCCTGCCGCACGGTCGACCAGGGTATCCCCCGGACCACCGGCCAGGCCAGCGCGAGCAGGCTGGCGAAGAACATGATGATCGTAAGCAGCATGGCCGTCGGGTCCGTTGAGACCAGCTCGGCCAGAACCTGTAGCACAAGGAATAGCACCAGCCACACGGCGAATGTCTCGGCGTACACCGCGTGATGTGGGCGCGAGCTACCGAGGCCGCTTCGCAGCGTACCCATGAGCGTGAGCACGATCAGCAGAATCAGGCCGACGAACCCCACGAACCCCGCCGCGATCCCCACTATTGCCACCGAGAAAATCAGCCCCACCACAATGCGAGCCGGGCGCAGCGCCGCGGATCGGGCTGCGACATCGTCACCGCCCGGCGGCGCCAGCGCGAGCCGGCCGAACCAACCGAGCTGGTCGACAAACTTTTCCCGGTCGGCCGGAGCTATTCCCATTACGGCAGCTGCGGTTCCTGCCATCGCATCCGCGGCGTCAGGGTCGGGCGATTCAGCGGGAAACAGTTGATGGAGAATGCGCTGGACGGCGGCCTGCGCCTCATTCAACTGTACCGGCCCGCCGACCGGTGGGTCAGCGATGAGTGCATCGAGCTGCTCAAGCTGCCGCCGTGCCTCATCTGGTCCAGCGAGCTCCGCGGCGAGAATAATGAAGCGCTGACGTTGACCGACGGTCCCGATGTTCAACACCGCCTCGGTCTGCTCATAAAACTTGTCGGCGTTCACAGGGAGCAAGCGTGCCGCCCCGACCACGTACTTGCCTTGGAACTGCATAAAGGTCAGACCCACCGGGTCTTCGTTCTCAGAGTCGGATGACGACTCTTGCAGATGCGGCATCGCCACGATGAGCAGACACGTCGCGATGATGACCAGCCAGGCGGGAAGCGCCCAACCCTTGGGTCGTGGTGGCGAGGGACCCGACGATGGCGGTTGTGGCGAGCTGGCGTCAAGTCCTGCGGACTGCCGGGCGTCGCCAGGGGCGGGCGGACCAATCGAACTGAAGTCACTGTCCATCGGGATCACCTCGTACACGCCGGTGCTCTGCTGCTCGCCACGGCGCACCATACAAGGGTCTATCGGCACCACCCGGCTGGACCCGGGCCTCGCCGCCAGACCCCCAGGCTACCAGCGAAGCGCCCCGGCCGTGGGAGCTTTGCTTGGGGAGCCGATCTGCGGCCTTGACACAACGTGCCCGTCGGCTAGGCTCACAGCCCCGCTTCCACTCCGCTCATTCACAGGATCAACGCAGTACTCTCACGCCCCCACCATGCCTCGCCAGACGTACTTCGCCAAAGCCGCAGATGTCACGCCCGCGTGGCGGCACGTGGACGCCGAGGGGCAAGTCCTCGGCCGGCTCGCCACACGGATCGCCACCGTCCTGATGGGCAAGCATCGGCCTGAATACACGCCGCACGTCCTCGGCGGGGACTTCGTCATCGTCACCAACGCGGCGAAGATCGTGCTCACGGGGCGCAAGGCAGAGCAAAAAATGAAGCTCCGCTACAGCGGCTATCCTGGAGGCCTCAAGGCGGAGAGCTACGCCTCGCTGCTGAAGCGCCGCCCCAGAGTGGTGATGGAGGATGCGGTGCGGCGGATGCTGCCCAAGAATAAGCTGGGCCGCAGGATGTTCACGAATCTCAAGGTGTATGCCGGGCCGGATCACCCCCATCATGCGCAACAGCCGGTTCCGCTGGACTCGTAACCGGCTATCATCAACCCCGGCAGCGACCATGCTGATCGACCTTCTTGAGAGAGGCTTCCACGACCGACGCACACTATGAACGAGCCCAACAGTAACCCGAGCGCCGAGTCGAAACCAACCGGTAGCAAGCCTGACGGTCCGCCGGTTGCGGAGCCGGCGGTGACAAACAGCGGCGAGGCGACCGAGCCGGGTTCATCGCCACCCGCACCGTCTGCGGCCAAGAAGCCGGCTGCAACCGAACCGCGGTCACAGAGCGAACCGGCACCTGCGGCCACGAAGGCCAAAGCTGCGAAGGCGACGCCGGCCGGTGCTGCAAAGAAGCGAGCTCGCACCGCCGCCGCCCCTTCGGCCACCCCAAGCCCCGAGGCGCCGAAGAGCGCCGGCCAATGGTGGTGGGGCACCGGCCGACGAAAGACCGCCGTCGCCCGAGTCCGTATCCGGCCCGGTGACGGCAAGTTCATGGTGAACAAGCGCGCTTATGGTGACTACTTCACCGAAGAACGCGATCACAAGGATTTGATGGGCGTGCTCGAAAAGACCAACACGGCTTCCAGCCTCGAGATCCACGTGAACGTCGGCGGCGGCGGGTATACCGGACAGGCTGGCGCCATCGTGCTCGGTCTCGGCCGGGCGCTTCTCAAGTACGATCAGGTGCTGGAGCCGATCCTTCGCAGCAACGGATTCCTCACCCGCGATCCGCGCAAGGTCGAACGCAAGAAGTACGGCCAACCGGGGGCCCGAAAGAGGTTCCAGTTCTCGAAGCGCTGAACACTCGAAACGGTCTCATGTTCGTTCTCCTTTTGTGAAGCCCTCGGAGTGGATCTCCACTTCGGGGGTTTTTCATGGAGACCAACGCTCTCGGCGCGGTCAACGATCAACGTTCAGGGATGTTGGCGGCGAGCGAGCGAAGCTGCCGGTGAGCGCTTCGCATTGTTCGGGCAAGAGCATTGCGGTTGAGCCGCAGCTGCCCGGCCAGCTCAGCCAGCGTGCGCGGTTGGGAGCCGCAGAGCCCGTAGCGAAGCGTGATCATTCGCTGCAAAGGCGGGTCAAGGCGCACCACCAACGGCTGGAGGTCCGACCTCAACGCCAGCCACCTCTGCCAAGGGTTCAACGAGCCGAACGGATCAGCGAGTATCACCGAGCCCGGTTGATGGCGAGTGGCCGCCCTGCCAACGGCCGGGCGATGGTCACCCGCCGCAAGCGCGCGGTTCATCGCGTAACCGCACCGCCGGCCGAGGCGGTGGCCGCGGCTCGGATCGATCATCTCTACCGCGCCCCCGATCACCGCAAACGCCAGCCTGAACAATGTGAGAATCTCCTCTGACGGCTGGTGCTCCAGTGAACGGTGAAGCGCCTGCTCAATGCAGCCAACAGCGGCCGGAAGTCCGATCACAACCAGACGGCGTTTGAGCAGGGTCGCCCAGCGCAGATCGGTCTCGATCTGATCGAGCACGTTCGACGCGGGATACTCGCTCAGGCCCTCGATCGCGACTCGGGCGCGCCGCTTGAGCAGGTTGTAGCCGCCGAGGAGCGCCTGCTCAATGGTCTTAGGCGGCGTGTCGGCTTGATGGATCGCCTCGATCAACGCCAAAGCATCATGATGCGGCGGCAGATCGGCCAACCCGCTGGTCACCGCCGGCGAGGAAAGGATCACCGATTCGGCGTCGGCACCGTCTGCCGATGGCATTGAGGTGGGCAGGATGAACTTCAGATCCAGCGCCCCAAGCAACTCGCGGCGGCGGCGGTTGACGGCCCGATCGATCGTCGGGCGGGTCTTGGAGAACCGGCGGCACAGAACCCCCCAAGAGACCCCCCTTTCCGCGGCGCGATGGATCAGCCGAACGTCGCGGTCGGTCAGCGGGCCCATTTCAGTGAAGATCGGTTCATCGCCCCGGCGATCATGGCGATGCAGGATGGATCGCAGTGTCTCGTGCGCCCGGCCGTACTTCCGTGCCAGCTGCTTCGCAACGGCGTTGAGCGACATGCCCGGGGTGCGGCGGAGGTCTCTCGCGTCATGGATGATGCTTCGCACCACCGTTTCTCCGACCCGGCTGAACTCAGACGCACGGGCGATTTTTCCTCGATGACCGCGCGCAAAGCGCTGCAGTGAATCTTCAAAGCACGCCAGGCGCTGCGTCCCGTCACCAAACACGACATAGTGGCAGACCAGCCCCTGCTTCCGATACCGCTGGAGCGTCTTGGCGGAGATATTCAATCGTCGCGCCAGGTCATCGAGCATCACCGCGCTCCGATCGTCATGCTGTGATGAGAGGTCAAGGCCCTGGCTGAGCCGTTGGATAAGGGTGACCAAGTCCGCCACTAACGCCTCGCCAACCAACCCCACCGGCTCATCCGGGAGATCAGGCCGGTACCCCGTGATTCGGAAAATGATGAACTCCTCTGGGTAAACCTGCTGAGGATCGATCTGGGCGACGAGCTGCTCAGCGGCCTCCATTTGCCGGCGCCGGGCGACGGGCGGCGCGTACATCAACTGTCGAAACAACTCGCCGAGGGCGGCGATCTGGAAGCGGGCTACTCGAGGCATGGCGCGTTGGGGTGGGAGGTGACAGGGGGCAGGTGACAGTGTGTCATAGCCGCGGGTGCGTATCCGCGAGCAACCCCTCGCCCTTGGGTGCAGGGCGACGAGGCAGCAATGGCTCGTTCCGGTCGCCGCCAAAGAAGTCCAACGGGCGCCGCTGATCAATCAGCCCGTGCTCGGAAGCCTTGTCGAAAAACAACTCCAGGCCCGTGCGGCGGCGGTCGGTGAATTCGAACGCCAACTTCTGCTTCAGATACTCGCTGGCCAGATCGCCCGGCCAATTCCGTGGCAACGCTCGGCCATGAACGATCAGATCCAGTCGATGCTGATTGTGGCGACGCTGGCGGTCCAGGATCGCCGCGGCGGTCGCGATCAGAATCGCATCCGTTGAGCGCTTCGCCAGCCACAGGGCAAAGACAAACGGCAGACCCGTCAACTGGGCCCACGCCGCCCCGAGATCAAGCTGATACGGGTAGCGGATCGCCGGGGGCGAGTCCGTCACCACCTTGTCGCCGATCAGCATCAGGGCCTGCGGCCAATGGAGCACTCTGTTCTGGGCGACGCGCTCCCGCGCATCGTAGTCGATCAGCCGCGGCTCGATCCCGTAGAGCTCCTTGAGCAAGATTTGCAAGAGAACGATCGAAGTGTGGCTGTCGGTGTCGCAGTACACCGTGCTGATCCGGTCGATCGGGATTGCCGAGTACAAACGAACCGTCAAGGTGGGTCCATCGCATCCCAGCAACCCCGCGGGCACGACCGTCAACGGGGTGCTGGATCGTTGATAGTCGATCGAGGAGCACAAGGCGAGATCGACCTCATCGCTGATCAACATCCCCAGAAGCAGGCTGGGGACGGTGCATCGCAGCTCGATGTCGGCGAGGTTCTCAAGCCCGTCGATCAGCGGCAATGTGTTGACGAAGCTGACCACGCCGAGGCGGATGGGCCGCGGCAACATCCATTGGGCAGTCTCGGCGTGCTGGGCGGTCATCGCCTCATCCTAGCTCGAAAGATTCACCACGGAGCACAGAGGCCGCGGAGAACAACACAGAGACTGTCACAGCGCACGGCAGCCTCCCCTTCGAGGTCGCCGCAGTGCGCCCTGCCAGAAAGACCAGAATTTGCGAAAACTCCGTGGTGATGAACGACCCTGGCTGGGATCACCAAGGCCGACCGGACAGAGTCAGCGTCGTAGGGCAAAAGGAGCAACGGCCCGTCGAGGCGGGCCGGTCGCTGGGGAGGCTCCACTGGAGCAGGAGGCGTGGAGTTCGGGAAGCACGTGTTCCAAGTGGGTCGGCCCGAGGGCGGTCCCGCGTAGATAGTGTTTGCTTCCCGAACTCCTCACCACCTGCTCTTGATACCGTATCGGTCCGCTCATTCATTCGTATGAAAGCACGCGGAAGTTCGCGCTGCGCCCGTCGGTTATCGGCACCTGCGATCGCCTGCTCCGGCCGAGCCGCCGGCCAATACCTATGTGAGCCGTGCATCCGCCGGCTCCAGGAGCAGACTCTCGATCGACAGCCCCGGGCCGAACGCAAGCAGCATGGCCGGCGGGCGGTAGCCGCGCCGCAGCGCCTCGTCCAGCACGAACAGTACGGTGGCCGACGACATATTGCCGAACCGGCGCAACACGTCGCGGGCCGCGTCGAGGCCGTGTGCCCCGTCCAGCCCCAGCGCCTGGTCAACCGCATCAAGGATGCCGGGCCCGCCTGGATGAACGACGAAGAAGTTGGGGCGCCTCGGCGACATATCATCCACAATCGCCGCCAGGTGATCGCGCAGGGCCACTGGAACATCGCGGGTCAGCGTCATGGCGAACCCGGCGTCGGTGATACGCCAAGTCATCCATCGGCGACCTTCGGGAATCAGCCGGCTGTGGCCCAACGTGACTCGGCCCAAGGCGCAGCCCCTCGCCTCGGCGCCCAGCGCCTCATGCGTCGCGACGACCGCTGCAGCGGCGCCATCGGCAAACAACGCAGAGGCCACCTGATTCGCAACGCTTCGATCGGACCGCAGATGAAGAGAGCACAACTCCAGACACATGACCACCGCCACCGCCTCGGGGTCCGCTCGACACGCACCTACAGCCATCCTTAGCCCGACGATCGCACCGAAGCATCCCATGAACCCTACGACGGTACGTCGCACCGTCGGTCGCAGCCCGAGCCGATCGACGAGCGCGACATCCAATCCGGGCGCGAAGAATCCCGTGCAGGAGACGACGATGAGATCCGTCACCTGGTCCGGCTGAATTGCGGCGTTACGCAGCGCCCGACCGGCCGCTTCCTCGGCCAAGGCCGGGGCGTGTTGCTCGTAGACCTCCATCCGTTCCCCTGTGGAGAGATTGAGCACCTCCTCGATGGGTAGCACGCCGTGGCGGGTGTCAATGCCGGCTCCTGCGATGATGCGCTGCCAACGCTCAAGTGCCGCGCCACGAAGCCCCCAGAGGTCGGCTAGACGCGTGGCAATGCTTGATTGCTCTACGGTCAACGGCGGCGTGGCAGCGCCCAGACCCGCCAGGTGCGGCCATCTTGATTCCTCCAGGGCGGCTTGGGGGCCAAACTCCATCGGGGCAGCAAGAGGCGTCGGTACGCTGGTGGAGGTCATGGCGTTACCACCCGGCGCACAAGCCCTCGCATCATTTTCGGGTGCCCGCAAGCGGCGTGAAACACCGCCGCCCGAACGCCCGGCCGATCCAAGGCCATGGCCAGCATTCGGCAGATGCGTTGGCGGCGCCCCACGCGATCTCGCCAGGCCCGGCGGTATCGACGGGCAGTCGCCGCAGTCCAGGCTCCGGGCGACTGATCGGCCAGCACATCAGCCAAGGCCTCGGCGCTCTCCAGGGCGCAGCTCATCCCTTCGCCCGTAAACGGCTCGACGTACCCCGCCGCGTCACCGACCAACGCAACGCGATCGTTGGCGACCGCCCATGGTCGCCAGGGCATCGGTCCCGCCGCCAGTAATCGGCTACAGCGATGTCGGTCAAGCCGATTCAGCGCCGTCTGTTGCAATCGCTCGAAGCGTCCGGCGACTGACTCGACGAACGCATAGGGATTCCTCGCGATCCCTGCGCGGCGAGCGACCAGGCCGGCCACATGCAACATACCCCGGCCGTGATTCACCACGCCAAGGTAGCCGCCGTTCACCACGAACATCTCGACGGTATCGCGGGGGATCACTTCGGCCGAGGAGCAGTCCAGATCGAACGCGAAGCCGAACTTGCGCCCGACGCCGGTGGGGCGATTCAACCCGGCCGCCCGGGCGACCGCGCTGCCCAAGCCGTCGGCGCCGACAACCAACCGGCACCGCAGGCGTTGTCTTGACCCTTCCGAGACAACTTCCACGGTCGTGTGTCGAGTGCTCAACGTTCCGATGCGAGCAGAGGCCGGTTGAATGACCTGCGCGCCGGCGGTCGCCGCTCGATCGATCAGCAGTTGATCGAATCGCCGGCGCTCGACGAGCAAGCCGGCGTCTTGATCACGGCCAGCGAGCAACGGTATGCGAAGCGGCGGGCGATGCTCGAGGTGGACGCGTAGATGCCTGGTGGGACCCGCGGCGAGGCCTTGGACATCCTCCAGCAGGCCTAGACCTCGGAGCATCCGGTAGGCCCGCTGGTTGAGGCAATGGCCGCAGGCCTTTGTCCGGTAGCGCGGGCCGTACTCCACCAGGGCGGTCCGCCAACCCATGCCCGCCAGCAGCAGCGCCGTAACGCTCCCGGCCGGTCCGCCACCGATCACGACTGTATCAAAGGCATCAGACATTAGGCATTGGACATTGGTGTTTCGCCGCAGCCGCCAGCCCCGCGCGCCCGGCCCATAAAGCCGCGACCGCTGGTCGCGATCTTACGCCCCAATTCAAGAGAAGGCATCAGGCAGGAGACAGGAGGCATTTGGCACGAAGAATCAGCCGGCCAACACCGCGGCGGGAGCGGTCGGCTGGGGGATCAGGTCGGCGTCGTAAACACGCTTGATTCGCGGATTGAGTCTGCACAGCAGCTCATGGGGGATCGTGCCCGCGGCCTTGGCCAGCGCCGGCAGGTGGTTGGGCGCGGCTGGGTCAGGGCTGATCAACTCCACAGTCGTTCCAGGTCCAACCTGCGCAGCGTCACCGCCGCCTGAAGAGATCAAGTCCGTAAGATCAATGGTTAGTTGATCCATGTTGACCTGGCCGACAACGGGCACGAAGCGAACTGCTGCGCCTTTGGCCGGCGGCGGGTCCACGACGACGCCCACACAGGCAGGCTTCGGATTCGTATCCGTGGAGCCCAGACCCGTCGGATACCCATCGGCATAGCCCACGGGGACGAGGCCGATTCGGCTGCGGCGCTTCGCCGTCCAGGTTGAACCGTAGCCGACGGATGTGCCACGCTTGATTGTCTTCACCTGAACGAGGTGGCTTCTCCAGGTAATGATCGGCCGAAGCTCTTCGGTCTTTCGCCTGAACTGGCCGGCATTGATCCACTGCGACCCGTAGCCCGCCCAGGCCTGTCCAACCCGCACCATCGATTTGTGAAACCGCCGGTGGGTGAATGTGGCGAAGGTGTTGGCGGCATGGATCAGGCAATCCGGCGGCATCAACGACGCACACTTCTGAACCAGGGCGTCGAACATCGCCAGTTGCTTCTTGGTGAGACCGGCGTCGGCGTCGGCGTCGGCTTGGGCGAAGTGCGTGGACAGCCCCGCCAAATGGAGCCAGCGACTCTCGGCGATGCGCTTGATGACCAACGGCGTCTCATCGGGCTGGCACCCGCCACGGCTCATCCCCGTGTCCACGTCCACATGGACGGGAATGAGCGTTGCGTAGTACTCGGCAAGATGCAGCAGGTCGTCAAGGTGATCGTTGTCGTGAACCGTCAGGTGTAGCCGGCCGTTGATCATCAACCGATACGCCTCGTCGCCTCGGGCGATCTCGCGAACGGGCATCAGGATGAGAATGGGGCCCCCGACCGCGGCCCGGGCCAGCTCAGCGGCCTGTTGGGGGGTGTACACCGCCAGCATGTCCGCTCCGGCCGCAACAAGGCGCCTGGCGATTGGCGCCACCCCGAGGCCGTAGCCGTCGGCCTTGACGATCGGGCACACCGCGCAGTTGGGACCGACGATGCGGCGAAGGACCCGCATGTTGTGGTCCACGGACGAGAGGTCAATGCAGATCAGGCTGGTATCGCTCATGCGGGGGGCCGGCAAGGCGTCGCGGCCTGCAGTTGTATCGACAACAGCGCGATCCTACCATGACCCGAAGCCGGGTGGAGCCGGGCGTAACGGTGCCCGGTGCTTGGCAGGCGGTGGCGGGACGATACAGTACTGCGGAATACGCCCAGCCCCCTCCGGCGAGCGTCACCCCCCGTCCGGCCGCAGTCGCCCACTGCACCAACAGGACCTCCGTACAAGGCAGGCAGCTGCGGTCTATGGAAGATGTGTTCGCCACTGCTGATGTGACCTTCGCCAACCTTGGCCTGTCCCGGGAACTTCTGCGGGGGATCGCCAAGCTGGGCTTTGATCAGCCCACCAGAATCCAGGCTGAGTTGATCCCCCTGGCGCTGGCCGGGCGGGATGTACTGGGCCAGGCCAAGACAGGCACGGGCAAGACGGCGGCGTTCGGTCTGCCCTTGTTGCAGATGATTGACGCCCAGACGGCGATCGGGGCCATCATCCTCGTTCCGACTCGCGAGCTGGCTATTCAGGTCACCCACGAGTTGCGGGACCTTGGCCGGTACACGGCGTTGCAGACCGTGGCGATCTACGGCGGCCAAAAGATGCAGATCCAGGTCCAGAAACTCAAGAAGAACCCGCACGTCGTGGTCGGCACGCCGGGACGAGTGATGGACATGCATCGCCGGGGGTTGCTGTCTTACGACCACATCCGCTACGTGGTGCTGGACGAAGTCGATCGGATGCTGGATATTGGATTCCGCGACGACATTCGCCGCATCCTGGGGTCCATTTCCCACGACCGCCAGACCATCTTCGTCTCGGCCACGATCTCCTCGGAGATCGATCGACTGGCCCGGCAGTACATGCGCAATCCTCAGAAGCTCGTCGTCACCACGAGCTCACTGACCGTGTCGCAGGTCGAACAGAAGTACCTCAGCGTCGAGCCGTGGGACAAGAAGGGCTTGCTCGTGCATCTGTTGACCCACGAAGATCCCGCCCTGACGCTCGTGTTCTGCAGAACCAAGCAGACGGTGGATGCGCTGAGCAGCTATCTGGAGCGAAAGGGCGTGGACGCGCATGCGATTCACGGCGACATGTATCAAAGCCGGCGCAACCGCGTCATGCAGAAGTTTCGCCAGGGCGATCTGAGCGTGCTGGTCGCCTCGGACCTGGCAGCACGAGGGCTGGACGTGCAAGGCATCTCCCATGTGATCAACTACGACCTGCCTGAGGATCCTGAGATCTATGTCCATCGCATCGGCCGCACCGCTCGGGTGGGCCGCGGCGGCATCGCGTGGTCATTTGTCACGCCCGATCAGGGCGATCTATTGACAGCCATCGAGAAGCTGACCAATGTCGAAATCCCGCGCCTGGCGTATGACGACTTCAAGCCGGGACCGATCCCAAAGGAAGTGACCGCCCAGCGCAAGCGCTCCGAGGAGCGCGAGGAGATGCTGCGGATCGAACACAGCCGCGTCCCCCTGGCACCGCCGGAGTCCAAGGCAGCCGTGGACGAGACTAGGTTCCCACAGGGCCTCGTGCCCAGGAAGCTGCCGGCGAAGCGGATGGGCGGACGACTTCGCATTCGGCGAAGATGACGTGGTTGCCGTCGACGTCCATCGAGAGGTCCAGCAGGCGTTGCGATCCGGCCAGGCGGTGGTGGCTCTGGAGTCAGCGCTCATCACCGCAGGGATGCCTCGAACGACCTCACCCAAATTGGGACTGTGCCTACCAGACAGTGCGGCGCCGGGGTGGGACGAGCGGCAACCGATAAACCTCGAAGTCGCGCGGCTGCTTGAACGGACGGTCCGCGATGCGGGTGCAATCCCAGCGACCGTGGGAATCATCGACGGCGTGCTGCGGATCGGCCTGGACAGCGAGGCGCTGATACGGCTCGCCGAGGATACCCCGACGCCCCCCGCTTCCGCCCGCGATCTGGCGTATGTCATGGGCCGGGGCGACACGGCGGGCACGACGGTGTCGGCCACCTTGCGTTCGTGCCGGCTGCCCCAGGATGGGCCCATCCGGGTGCTGGCCACCGGCGGCATCGGCGGCGTCCATCGAGAGTGGACCACCCGCCCTGACATTTCCGCCGATCTGCGACAACTCGCCACCACGCCGGTCTGCGTCGTCGCCTCCGGCGCGAAGTCGATCCTTGACGTGCCCGCGACCGTCGAGGCCCTGGAAACGCTCGGCGTCCCGGTCATCGCGTTTGGCACCGACCGCTTCCCACGTTTTTATTGCTTGGGCAGCGATGAGCTGCCGGCCCCTGGGCGGCTTGACAGCGCCGCGGCCGTTGCCGAGCTATGCCGAACCCATTGGGAAACGCTGGGCTGCTCTAGCGGCCTGCTCCTGGCGAACCCGATCCCGATGGGTGACGGGCTCGACCCGGCTGAGATCGCCCGTGTCGTGGCTGAGGCGGACCAAGAAGCGGCCCGCAAAGGAATCACCAGCTCGGCTCGCACGCCGTACCTGCTCGCAGCGGTGCTGGAGAAGACCGGGAGCCGGTCCCTAACCGCGAACCTCGCCCTGCTGGTGAGCAACGCCAGGCTGGCTGCGGAGGTGGCTGGCACCCTGGCAGGCCGTTGAGACCGCGACATGGAGCACCCACAAGAGCGGTTGCGGCTCAAGTAGAGCGATCAGGCGAGCCACGCACGTCAGGAAGCGGCCCAGATGCGTCCGCTCCCTTTGGGCTCTCCTACGGTCGCGACTCGCAACGGACGCGGAAAACCGGACCTGGTCCGGTTTCTTGCTCTCCCTCGCGGTTGCGACTCGCAACGGACCCTACACCTGCTCAGGATCCTGCCGGCAAGACTGATCAACCCCCGCGAATTGGAACGGCTGGAGAACCCATTCTCAACATCGGATTGGATATCGTCGATGAGACTGGTGTAGAATACGTCCTTGACATTGCGGTGCCGAACTGGTCTACTGAGTTGGGCGAACTCCCCGACTCCGTGACGGCATCGCCTATTCTCAGCAGGATTGAAGGTTCTCGAGACGCATTGCGTGCGTAGCCGCGCTGGCGACGGCGCCTCGGCAGCGACCCGACACTTTCATCCACATTTGAACGCATATGACCACCCTGAGCGGGATCCTTGAGTGGCACAACGGTGCCGAGGGTCGAATCAGACAACTTGATGACCGGCTCCTGGTATGTCCGGACGATCCGTTCGTGCCAGTGGCGCTGCGCGAACGATATCCGCTGCGACCAGGACAGCAGATCACGGTCAGCGTCGTCCAGAAGAGATCTTCTCGTCGTGGCGGCAGGAATCAGCAGCGATTCCGCCCGGTGGTTGAGGAGGTGCTGGAGATCGAAGGGCTGACGCCGAACCAGTACGCCCGGCGCAAGCCCTTCGAGGAGCTGACGCCGGTGGACCCGCAGCCGCGCATCAATTTGGAGTATCCGGGCTGCCCAGCCGCGTGCCGGCTGATCGACCTGTTTTGTCCGCTGGGCTTCGGCACACGAGGGCTGATCGTCTCGCCGCCCAAGGCCGGCAAGACCGTGTTGCTGCAGAACATTGCCTTCGGTATCAAGCACAACCACCCCCACGTGGAGCTGGTCGCCCTGCTCATCGATGAGCGACCCGAAGAGGTCACCGACTTCAAGCGCAACGTTCCAGCCCAGGTGCTCGCATCAAGCAACGACCAGGATATTGAGACGCACATCGCGCTGGGGATTCTGGCTATCGAGCGAGCCAAGCGAATGCTGGAAGCGGGCAAGGACGTTGTGGTGCTGCTGGATTCGCTGACCCGCCTTGGACGGGCGTTCAATAATTCCCGCCGCTACGGGTCAGGCGGACGAACCATGACCGGCGGACTGGGCTCCCGCGCGCTGGAGGTTCCCAAGCAGTTGTTCGGCTCGGCCCGCAAAGCCGAGGAAGGCGGGTCGCTCACCATCATCGCCAACTGCCTGGTCGATACCGGCTCGCGGGCTGATCAGATTATCTTCGAGGAGTTCAAAGGCACCGGCAATATGGAACTGATCCTCGATCGCACGATCGCTGAGCGGCGGCTGTTCCCCGCCATCAACATCGCCGCCTCCGGCACCCGCAAGGAGCACCTGCTCATGAGCCCACAGGAGCTCAAGACGGTCACTGCCCTGCGCCGCCGACTGATGAACATGCCACCGCAAATCCAGATCGAGCAGCTCTTGGCGGCACTGAAGCGCTTCGAGACCAACGAAAAGCTCGTCGCCGGCTGACTTGACCACGTACCGGCTGCTTCGGGGCCTCACTTGACCGGTAGTGACAGTGATTCACGTTTGGATCACTCCCCCGGCGGAGCCGAGGGCTATGGGGCTGGAGTGCCGCCGCAGGTCGGCATGGGCCTACCCCTCAAGTCGCAAGCCTCAAGCCTTCCTTCATGGGCACAGGCCCCAGTTGGCGAGCAGGATGAGCAGATCGAGGATGCCGACGTTGCAGTCACCGTCAAGATCGCACGAGGGCACGCACACTTGGCACGGCCCCCAGGCGGCTAACAGCGCGAGCAGGTCGAGGATGCCAACGTCGCCTGAGCCGTCGAGGTCCCACGGGCACGGGCAGGCGTCAACGGACGCGGTCTCGCCCGCAAAGTTGGTCGGGGAGTTGGGACCGGTGAAGTTGGGACCGGCCCCGCCGTCGTGAAGGGAGGTGATACAGTCCGTGGGCAACTCCCCCGGACCGAACGTCAACGTGGCGGGGGTGTAAAACCAGTATTCGATCGTGTCCCCATTGATGGCGAAGAAACCCGCAGGGATGATGTAGTCAGGCGTGGGTGCGCCCGGCAAGGCCGCAAACCCCGGGGTGGCCAACAATAGGTGTTTGTTGGCCGTGCTGCCGGGTGGCAAATTACCCGGGAAGAGGAACTCGTTCCCGGTGGCCTGACTCCTGACCCACTTGCCGGTGAGAAATATCTCGTTGGCCGCCCCGCAACATTCCTTCAGTTCGATGAACTGAATGGTTCCATCGGCATTGCTGAAAACCTCGTTGATGCGCCACGAATGTGACCCGGCCATGGCCTGTGGACCGGCGATGCCCACAAGCCCAACAGACATGACACCGAGTGCAATGGTTCTCCGTCCGTACTTCATGGCAACGTCCTCCGCTTCAATAGACTTCGTTCAATCATAGCACCGCTAGCCTACGGCGCCAACGAGACTCCCTTCCCGTCCAGGTACGAGATCTTGCACACCGGACAGGTTCCGTCAAAAACCATCGCGCCGGCGCACAACTCGCAGTTCTTGGCAACCTCGACGGCAGCGAGGAAGACCCGATACGGTTTCGATGCCTGTTCAAAGCCCTCTTTGGTTGGGAAGGCGACGTTGCCGACCATCCCCACCCCGCACGAGGCGCACCACCCCAGCTGGTCGGCATTCGCCTTGCAAATCGGGCACGTGATCTTCGACACCTCCTTGGCCTGGCCCTTGGCCAGCCGGTAGGTAAGCGTGGAAAAGTATGCTTGCTTGCTCACCCAGCCGACGTGGCAGCGATCACAGAAACCGTCGGTCTCCATCGCCTTACGGCATGAGCTGCATTGGACGCCGCCGGGGTCGATATCATGGCCGTGAGCATCCAGCGCCTCGAACAGCATCTCCGACTCGATTGTGACGCCGGCCACGTAGCCCAGCGCGCACTGACTACACCAACCGTTGTTCACCTTCGCGACGTCGCAAATGCATGCGGCGTTCGTGGGCGCTGCACAAGCAGCCAGCAGCAGCGCCAGTGAGCCGATGAGGATTCCTTTCATTGCGTCGCTCTCCTTCGGGCCCGTCGCCCCAGAAGCTGAATGCTTGATGATCGTTGGGTCACTCGGGGACCTCCTGCGACCAGCGACAGCTTCCTGCCGCCAGCAGTGCCAGCGATTCACCTTTGGATCAATCCCTGGCGGAGCCGAGGGCTATGGGGTTGGAGTGCCGTCGCAGGTCGGCATGCGCCTACCCCTCAAAAAGTCGCCAGCCTCAAGCCTTCCTTCACGGGCACGGGCCCCAGGCGGCGAGCAGGGTCAACAGATCGAGGATGCCGACATCGCCGTCGCCGGTGATGTCTTCGATACAGCCGTCGCATGGTCCCCAGGCTGCGAGCAGGGCGAGCAGGTCGAGGATGCCGACGCTGCCATCGCCGTCGAGGTCGCCGGGGCAGACCGACGGCTGGCCGACAAACACGTCGTCGATATACCAGTCGTCATTGAGGTTATCGACCTCCACCCGGAAGCGGATGCGGAACTCGTCATTGTTGGCACCGCCTGGCAGGTCGTGGGAGTGGAACGTGAAGGTGTCCTGGTCCACGCCATCGGACGTAATGATGTTGAGCGGGATCCATCGCAGAATGCTAACGGCCCAGTATTCGGCGATCAGCTGCTCGCCGTCCTCCACGCCGCGGTGTTGTGTGTAATAGGAGAAGACGTTGCCGCTGGTACCGGCCAGGTTGATCACGTTGCTACGGATCTCATCGTCCTGGTACTCGCCGACGCCGCCTGCATCCAAGTTGAGCGACCGCTCCGGGCTGGGTTCATTCTCAGCATTCACGCTGGCGAAGGCGCCATCGTTATAGATCCACTTCTCGGCATCCGGCACGCTGCCGGGGCCGGGGAAGTCGTCGAAGAAGGGCGGATCGATCGGCTGCGGCAGGTTCGTCAGACACGAAATCGAGTTGCTGTAGTTGACAATGGCATTGACCGATACCGGGCCGAACTTCAGGTTGCTGCCGTTGAGACCTCCGCAGAAACCCAGCCCCTGACCACACATGATGTGGCAGGTGGACCCGCTGCAGTGCAGGGCATTCCAGCTATGGCCCAGCTCGTGGGCGGACAAAGCCACCCGAACGTTGAAGGGAAGACCCGGGGCCCGCGACTCGACCAGGCTGTAGGCAACGCTCTGGTTGCACACTGTGCCCAGCACAGCAATGCCCAGACAACCGACCAAAGACTTTCCCGTAAACAGTTGGGCGACATCGCGTCGGATCGCGTTCTCAGGACTGCTGGTCCACGTGTTTGCAAACTGATTGAGAAGCGTCACGCAGGACGACGAAGAATACGGATCGGCCGCGGTGGCCCGGACCACGATCGTAGTGACCTCGTAGCTGATGTCCGTATCGCGCTCGAAGATGAACTCAACGTCGTTCATCACGGTCTCGATGTCGAACATGGTGCTGCTGACGGAACTGTTATTCTCCTGGAAATACTCAAAGTCGGCGTCGGCGGCGAAATCGACGATCTTCATCCCTGTGCCCGCGACGCCGCCTTGCCCGTCGACTTGCTGGCCCCCTTGCGGCGCCGGCTGAAGATCTTCAACGCCGCAGAAGTTGGGCCAAAGCGGCGCGACGTCACGCCCGCGATAGATCACGTGCGCGCCCTGGGGCGCCCACCGGCCCGTGAGCCTCGCCAACGGCTCGATGACCCACACATGCTGACCATCCAGAACGATGGTGGCCGACAACTGGCCGTCAATCAGCGACGCCGCCACCCGACTCCGCGCCACACCCTGCACATGACCGCGCAAGGTTGCCGGCGGCGGCGCATCAACCTCGCGAAGCTTGCCGTCGTCACCCTGGACGAGCAGTCGAAAATCATCCGCCCGCAGGGAATACGGCCTAAAGGTGAGCGTGTATTGCACATTGTCCAGCGATACCACCGTGTCGAACGGCCGGCCCGCGTCCGGAGGAAGCTCAAGGTCGACCACCCCGAAATGGGTCAGGCTCGGAAGCTGTGGGACCTCTTGAACCTCTGGGTTGGCGGTTGGCCTCACGGGACGATCCGCCCCAACCCCGATGAGCATCGCACAGCACAGCGGCCCAAGTAGCGTGACTCGCGTGGTCATGGCGTCCCCTCGCCTTTCTATCGGCCGACCTACATCATAAACGGGGCGACCAGGATCCTTCTCGCGCCGAGGTCGATCAGTTCAAAAACCCGCCCGTACGGCAGCGGTGTCTGACGGCCACGTGAGAAGAAGCGCTCGACGGGCCGATGGGCGCGACATGCCGGCCGTCACCTGCCGAAGCCGACGACACCCACTTGAATCCACAATCTCCGACTGGCCCGCCACAAATGCTCCTCACCCCAACCGTGCCATACGCTGCCATCATTGTGACAGCCTTGGGTCGCCTGTCAATCGAAAACCGGCAGAAGTCTCACATGCGAATCCCGAATCGTTCCAGCGCGTCTGGAATCGAGGCATGAAAGCACCAAGGCATCCACGCGTCGAATGGAAGAGGTCTCAGCGACTTGTCTCGCCGACCGCCGGGGGGAGGCGCAGCGAAAAAAACGCCACGGTCAGAGGCCTGACCGTGGCGATGACGAGGTTCAATCAGATGGTTACGGCGTGTGGCTCGCGTGCGGTCTCAGCTGCGGCGACGGCGTACTCCAGCCAGCCCGGCCAGGCCCAGGAGCGCCAGAGCGCCGGGAGTTGGGATTGAGGTGAAGAAGATATTGGTTTCAGACCCGCCACCTTGAACACCGGCGATACCCCACTGAATGTTGGCGAACCCCTGGATGTGCTCACCATCAGCGACGTTGAACTGGCCAACGAGGACTCGGCCGGCTCCGTCAGGTGCGCCATAGGGTGCCGGCGGGATGGTGAATATCGCCCCGCTGTCGATGACCCAGTTGGGGGGAATATCGCCCCAGTCCGGATTAGGGCTCGGGGCCCAGCCGAAGATGTACGGGTCGCCGGTTCTCGGATCAATCGCCGGGGTATAGCCCGCCACGTTGCCGATGGTCATGTACGTGTCGTGCGTAAGACCCGTCGGATTGAACCCCCAGCCGGCCGCAGGGTTGGCGATAGG
>JADFIM010000023.1 GCA_022566725.1 Planctomycetota bacterium | reverse complement strand
AACAACTCCCCGCCGGCCGAGTTGCTCGCCAACCTGGACATCAAGCCGGGGTCGTGCCCGAACTCGTACAACCGCAACAGCAACGGCGTGTTGCCGGTGGCGCTGGTCGGCACGCCCGACTTCGACGTCAAGGATGTTGACCTGAGTAGCCTCCTGCTGACGCGCAAGGATGGTGACGGCGGCAGCATCGCCCCGCACGAGGGTCCGCCTGGACCGCACTCGGTGTTCGAGGATGTGGCCACGCCGTTTGAGGGCGATCCGCAGTGCGATTGCCACGCGCTTCAAGGCGACGGCATCCTAGACCTGTCGTTGAAGTTCAGCTCGTCAGACCTCGTGGCCGCCCTGAACCTGGACACCCTGACGGCTGGGGAATTTGTCTCGCTCACCCTCACCGGCAATCTCCTCGATGGGACGTCGTTTGAAGCCGACGACTGCATCCGGCTCGTTCCACCGGGCAACCCGCCTGGGATGATGGGCGTGGCATCGAACGCACCAGGTGTGTTCATTGACGTGACCCCGCTGGATGAGACGCTCGATGGTGGCGGGTTCCCGAACTTCCAGCGCACGTACAGGCTGGGCACCATCGTGACCCTTATGGCACCGCAGACGTACCCAGGATGGGTGTTCGTCGGTTGGGATTACCATGGCGGTATCCTCACGGGCTCCGTCCTCGGTGCTGGTCAGGATCCAGATCCGACCATCGAGATCATCATCCTTGAAGAGGAGGTCCAGCTGAGGGCGATCTATCGCCCACACGGCGTGCCCGATATCTCCCAGCCCTAACTCCTGAGACATAGGGCGGCGGCGGGATGGTGCCACCCCGCTCTGCCCTTCTGAAGCGTTGCGGAAGCCAGGACACACGAGGTCCTGGCTTCCGCTTTCTTGGAGGTACTGACTTCGACGGCGACGGTCCCGGCGCGCCGGGATCGGCATCCTCGACCTCCTGGCCCTGCTCGCCAACTGGGGGCCGTGTCCCGCTCCCCGCCAGCTGAGTTGTACCGGAGACCTCAACGGTGACTGCGTCGTGGATCCATTCGACCTCGCGGCACTGTTGGCCAATTGGGGGACGTGTCCATGACCACAGCCCCTCGGTCCGCGTGAAACCCTCGCCCCCAGTCTCACCTGGCTTAGCCGACACCGTAAGGTTTAGTTCTTCCGCTCGATCGACGCGACGGTCGTGTCGTCGTCGAGGATGGTGCCGGCGTACTTCTTGACGGCGGCGAAGAGCGAGCTGACGTCGTCCGCGACGCTCTGTGACCGGTCGAGCAGGTCGATCGCGCGCTGCTTGCCGAACTGCTCGCCCTGGCTGTTGGTCTGCTCGACTAGGCCGTCGCTGTAGATCACGATGCGGTCACCGCCGCCCAGCGTGACCTCTCGCGCCTCGTAAAGGTAGTCGCTGTCGATGCCGACCAGCAGGCCGTTGGGCTTGGGGGCGGACTCCGGCGTGCCGCCGCTGCGCTTGACGAACCAGTAGCCGTGACCGGCGTCGACGTACTGGAGCACGCCAGTGGCCCCGTTGAAGACCCCTACCCACAGCGTCACGAACATGTCGGCCGGGGACCGTTGGGCGATGTACCGGTTGACGTCACGCATCGCCGCCGCCGGCTCGCCGTACCGCGTGAGCACGGCGCGCATGTGCGCCAGCACCGCGGTCATGTGCAGCGCCGCCGCCATGCCGTGGCCGGACACGTCGCCGAAGCAGATGCCGACGCGATTCTCATCCAGCGGGAAGATGTCGAAGAGGTCGCCAGCGACGAACTGGCCCGGCTCCGTCTGCATTGCGAAGCGCAGCGGGCCCACCTCGCCTTCGCCCGAGGGGCACAGGAAGGCCTGCGCCTGGCGTGCGCCCTTGAGGTCCTGCTCCAGCCGGCTCTGGCGACGCTGGAGGTCGGCGCGCTTGAGGTTGGCGAGGGCCAGCCCCGCGAGCCGTGACACCGCGTGGCAGAAGCCCGCCGCATCGCCGTAGCCGGGCTGCTCGTCCTCGCGCGAGTCGAGGTAGAGGTAGCCGACGACCGACGCGTCGATCACGATCGGGGCGCACAGTGCCCCGGTGATGCCGAGCTGCTCGATGCTCTGACCCAGCGGCTGCCCGCCGCGACGCGACAGCCGCGCGACGTGCCCGTCGCCGGCCTCGCGGATGAGCGAACGGCTGAAGGTGAACTCGCCACGCACCTGCCGGGAGCCATGCGACACCATGACCTCCACCTGGTCGGTGCCCACGGAACGCAGCAGCGCCGCCCGCGGGAAGCCCGTGCCCGCGAGCGCGAGCTGGACGATCGCCTCGCCGAGGCCGTCCTCGTCGGTTGCCTGGTGGATCGCGACGGCCCCGTCAATGAGCAGGTCGAGCCGCTTCTGCGCCAGCGAGCCGATCTCACGGTGCGAGACCCGTTCGACGATCGTGTCGGCGGCGAGCTGGTGATCGGTCTTGGCGAGCGTGGTCGTCACCGTCCCGCCGATCACCAGGCGGAAGCTGTACGGGCCAAGGCGGATGAAGTCCCCCTGGGCCGCGACCGCGGGCTGATCGGCCTCCAGCCGCACGCCATTGAGATACGTCCCTTGCCACCCGCCGAGATCGACGACGAACCACCGCCCGTCACGCTTGACGAGCGACGCATGGCGGCGAGACACGCTCGGATCCTGGAAGCAGATGTCGCAGCCGCGCGCCCGGCCCAACAGCACGGGGCCGCCGCCGTCGATCGTCTGCGTGCCCAGCTCGGCGGCGCTCCGCTCGTCGAGCGGCTCCAGCCGAAGATCCTGGCTCACGGCCTCCTCCGTCGTCATCGCTGCCCCAACCTACCGCTTGTCGTAACCGTATGAAGCGCTCTATATGCAGACATGACCCATTCGCAAGACACAAGCCAGACGATCGGCCATCTGCCCGTGCATCCGGTGGGCAGCCGTTCCACGGTTGTACCGTCGGAGCGGATCAACAGGGGCAACGGTCTGCCATTCGCCAGCATCGTAGCACTCTGCGCCAACCAGGGGCCGCGCCCATAGGGATGTCCAACCGCGTCGCCTGTGAAACCCTGGACTCGAGGTGCTTGGTCTACAAGGTGCACTGCGCCACGTGGCGGACAGAGGATACTGGCGGAGACGGATACTTGACGCTCGACACCTGCGACGACTCGTGCCAGCGGTGGATTGTCGAGCACGACGATCTGCTGGAAGCGGTCGTGCTGCTGGGCGAGATGCTGGGGGTGGATTGGGAGGACGGGTAGGCCGTCGGCCGGCTATGGTTGTGTCGTGAGACGCCGCCTGTTCACATTGGCGATCTTCCTGCTCCTCGGCGCGGTGATCAACGTCGCCGTGGCGTGGGGCTGCGCAATCACGATCAATGTGTTCACAGTGATCCCCTATGTCGCAAGCAATCCCGTCGGCGATGATCATTGGAGCGTCAACCGGTGGCGGCGGCCAGGGGGGGCACGAATCATCTCCACTCGCTATCGAAAGGGTCATTATGGCCGCACCAATGTCTCCCCTTCCGAGGTCATCCCCGAGTGGGGACGGCTTGCCCATCCAATGAACGAGTTCTATTTGGGCTCAACAACAATCGAGCAGCGCGTTATCGATGCTCGCGGTTGGCCCATGCTGTCGCTGTGGTGCGAAGTTGAAAGGACCCATTACAGCGATGATTTCGGCACAGTCCGGGTAGGGATTGACGGCGGGATCGAGGCACCGTTACTACCCCAATGGCGAGTAGTCGCCGGGCAGACCCAGCCGCGCGTCCTTCCGCTGCGTCCAATCTGGCGCGGGTTTCTGACCAACTCCCTGTTGTACGCGGCAATTCTGTGGATCGTACTCTTCGCTCGGCGTTATGTGCGGCAATTCATCCGACGCAAGCGCGGGCTGTGTCTCACCTGCGGCTACGACCTGAGCCACGCCGACCACGATGCCTGCCCGGAGTGCGGGGCGAGGCCGAAGTCGGCAACTGCCTGACCCGCGGCTTCGAATAGTCCCGTCGTGAAGCGCCGTCTGATCAGCAGAGCGATCTTTCTGATCGTTGGCCTGACCGCCTGCACCACCGTGACCTGGAGTGGGCGGATGTGGCCTATTCGTCCGCTACCTGAGTCCAAATCAATAAGGTTGAACGAGGAAGATCGTACGGTGTACGCCAGCTTTCGCCGTCCGTATATGCGTCTCGGCTTCGTCCTCAACACGGTCTACTACACGAGCACCCCCTGGCTGGTCATCGGTGGGTCGTCCCTCGTGTGCCGACGAGTCGTCCGCCGCAGGACGCCGGCAGGGCAAGGCTAAGGGGTGAATCACTACCCCACCAAGGTCCCACCGGCGGCAGCTCCGCCCAGGCGATCGGGTCTACATGTCAATCTCTGTTCTCATCCGAGCGATCGCGGGGACGTGGAATCGCAAAGCCGATCAGCCCGGCACCGACGGCCATGCCCAGCACGCCGACGCTGTAGATTTCTCTGCTCGCCACCTGCCATGTGGTACCGAGGACCTAGGTATTCCGATCGCCATTGAACCACATGCTGGCGCGCGAATCCCTCTCGGTTGAGATCGCTTGCTGCTGCTCATGGGCGTACCGCGCCATGTCCCACCCAGCAATCAGCAACGCAGCACCCATAGCCAGCATAAACCGACGAATGGCGCGTGTCATTACCGCCGGGATACCCTGTGCCCTGATTTGTGCCCTGACCAGCGGGTTTCACCTGGGTATCGGGCGGGTAGGCAGTAGGTATGATCCGCACTGGCGCATTGAGAAACTCCGATTCCAGTGTGGAAGCGGGGTCTGATTTGACTTCGAGCTTCGTACTTCGGAACCAAGGGTTGGGGGTTCGAGTCCCTCCGCGCGTGTTCAAAACCGCGGTTTTCGGCGGCCTGGGCCGTCGATTGCCGACCGATTGCCGACCAAGTAGGTCGGCGAAGCCCCCCTCCCATTGACCCCAAGCCAAAGGCGAACGGTCATGACAGTTGTTGACTGGATCACCACGATCACCGGAATCACTGCGATTGTGCTAGCGATCGTGGCCATCGTGGCTACTGCGTTCTTTGCCGTTTGGACCAACAGATTGCAACAGTCGGCGTCGTCCGCCCTGACCGAAATCAAGGTCCAGGGGGATGCGCTTCAAAAGCTCACTGCGCGATGGATGGATCGGCTGACGAAATACGCGACGCGAGAGCCCAGACTCGATCCTTCGTTGCAGAGGATCATCGAGCAACTCGCGCCTGCCCCGCGGGAGTCACGCTTGCAGTCTGACCTGTCAGCCGAGACACCTGTAAATCAGGATACGATAGATTGCCTGATCGTGCTTCTCTTCTACATTGCCATTGCAAACGTGTACGCTGCGATGATGGTTCCGGTGGCCAAAGAGTTCGACATGGGCAATGCACTTGATGTCTTGTCAATTCGACACACCGACCAGTGTTTCAATGATTTTCAGATTGCCAAGGCAGCATTAGCTCGCGTTGATCAAGCAATGATCCAGCAGTCTCAATACTCGCAAATGTATCGGGAGGCCACAACAACTTGGGAACCATTGATGAAGAAGAGCGCACAAGCGATGGCCGAACACAGTAAGGCAGGTGAATCCGAGGAGGACGACATCATCATCGGTGAGTGAGAAAGGTGGTTCTAGCCCATCGAGAGCGTGCAAAAAGCAATGTGGCAAGAGAATGCCACGGAATAGACTGATCGTCGGACACTTGAACCCACGGTCCGTGGGTTCGAATCCCTCCGCGCGTGCCGAAAACGCGGTTTTTCGCGGGGTCTTTTGTCGATGGCACACCAATGGATCACCAAAAGTCAGAGGATCCGAACATGGTTAGTAGACACTGCCCGTCGTGTGAACAGCCCGTAACCCGTCTGAGTCTTCATGGAGTCGAAGCAGGGCAACTTTTCGGCCGGAGCGGCTGGAAGGCTATCACGCTCTCTTGCCCCTCCTGCGGTGTGGTTCTCGGTGCTCAAATTGACCCGGTAGCATTGAAGCGGGAAGGTGTTGACGCAACCGCGGACGAGGTGGCCAAGAAGCTCAGGGGCCGCTAGGCCGATCTGCTGAACACCGCCCGCAAGCGATCGGCAGCGGCCTTGCCAGTCGATTGCCGACCGACTGCAGACTAGACCGGGGGTAAGGGAGATGAAGACAATGCCCCTACTCAAAGAAGGCGCGTACAAAACGTTCAAGAGAATGGCCGAAGAGAATCCCCCTGGATCACCGGAAGAATCACTCTACAGCGGGCTCTGTAAATTGGCGTCCGTTCTCCGTGACATTGAGGGAACAGTCGATGAGATCCGTCGAGACATTCGGGATTTGAAAGACGCCGCCAACATCTAGCTGGCAATGGCGAACACCTTGCGCAGCCGGTCCGGCGCCGAGTTTTCAATGTCAGTGTAGTACTGGGCGGTGGTCGCGTGGCGGACCGAGGCGGTACGCATTAGGCTCTGCTGACGCGGGCCGGCATGGTGCGCTAGGGAGCGTCAACGATGACCTTCGCGATCTCGTTCGCCGTGTACACCTTGCTGATCGTGGCGGTCGGCGTGTACTCGGCGAGATTCGCCCGCAAGAGTGATGAAGATTACTTCCTGGCAGGGCGGTCGCTGGGTCCCTGGTTGGCGGCGCTGTCGGCGTCGGCGTCGAGCGAGTCCGGGTGGGTGACGCTGGGGCTCGTCGGCTGGGCATTCATCTCAGGCGTTTCCGCGTATTGGATCATTCCGGGTTGCATGGTGGGATTCCTGTTCAACTGGCTCGTCATCGCAGGGCGGCTGCGTACCCGTGCCGGGGCGCTCGGGGCGCTGACACTTCCGGACCTGTTCGCGTTCAGCTTCAAGGAACGTTTTCCGATTCTGAGGTTGTTATGCGTCTTGGTCATCCTCGTCGCGATGATGCTCTATGTGGCCGCGCAATTCGCCGCAGCCGGAAAGGCCTTCGCCGCCAGCTTTGACGGGATTCAGTATCGCACCGGCGTGCTCATCGGCGCGGCCATCGTGTTGACCTACACCGTCATCGGAGGCTTCCGAGCGGCGTGCTGGACCGATTTCGTTCAGGCGCTGGTCATGGTCGGCACGCTCGTCGTCTTTCCCCTCTATCTATTGCTGAGCCAGGGCGGATACGGGTTCATCGCCGAGACACTCATCGAAGTTGACCCGTCGTTGTTGAAGTTCACTCCCGACAAGGCCGGTCTTGCCATGGTCGGCTTTGTTCTCGGGTCAGGTGCGTTAGGCATCAACTTCGGCTATCCGGGCCAGCCACATGTTCTGGTCAGGTTCATGGCGTTACGAGACCCGCGAGAAGCGAAGATCGCCGGAGCGATCGCAGCAGTCTGGGCCACCTGTGTGTTTTGGGGAGCGGTCACCGTCGGTCTGATGGTTCGTGCGATCACGGAAAGCGGCAGTGAGTGGACGTCGGGTCTGGCCAGCGACCTGGCTGGCGGCGCCTCCGACGCCGGCGAGACCGGGCTGGTCCTGGCGGCGATCAACATGATTCCCGGCGCACTGTCGGGCATGGTGTTGGCCGCAGTGCTCGCGGCCATCTGCTCCACCGCCGACAGCCAGCTTGTCGTCGCCGCAAGCTCCGGCGCGAACGACATCTACTCGCGGCTGATCGAGAAGACCTCCAAACCGGCACACATGGTGATCAATCGCCTCGTCGTATTCGCACTGGGCGTCGGAGCGGTCCTGTTGGTCATCGATGAGCGGATCCACATATTCAGGTTCGTGCTGACCTATGGCTGGGCGGTGCTCGGGGCCTCATTTGGGCCGCAGCTCATTTTGTTGCTGCTGTGGAAGCGAGCGTCGTATGCGGGATGCGTCGCCGGGATGGTCACCGGCTTCGGCCTCGCCCTGGCGTGGCCAGCGCTGTACGACCCCGTAGAGCACGGCGGGATCGAGATCTATAACCTGCCGCTGGCGTTCACGGCCGCACTGCTCATCAATATCATCGTAAGTCTGTTCACCGGCTCTTCGACGGAGCCTCAACCCTGCGTTGAGGCCGCTCCTTCAGCGCGCGGGTGAACTGGATCAGGTAATCGCCAGTAGTGAGAACGCTGACGCCGATTGTCCCGGTGATGGCGATCGGCAATAGCGCCGGCCAGATCAATGCGATCAGAATCAAGGCGAACTGAGCGAACGTGGTCACCTTGCCCAGCGGCCGAGGACGCATCTGCCTGAAGGTCGGCCAGTCCTGTTGGACAGCCGCGTAGGCCGCAACGAAGGCGACGGCGAAATCACGAGCGAGCACCATCGCAGCCTGCCAAAGCTGCAACTGCCCTTCCCAGGTCAGCGTGGCGATCACCATGAACACAAAGAGCTTGTCGGCGAAGGCGTCGAGCAGACCACCCAGCGTGGTGGTCACCGCGTACCGCCGTGCGATCTGGCCGTCGATCCAATCGCTGGCCCCTCCCGCGACCACGACGACAACCCTGATGCCGTGCCCCGCAGGTGTGAGCGGGAAGATCACGGCCAGCCCAATCCGCAGGATCGAAAGCAGGTTTGGAACCACTGCAACCAGTCGGGATGTTGCCACTACTTCCGGCACGACGGCACCTTACTCTGCCCAACGCCGCGAGCAAACCGCTCACTCGCCCAAAGGCAACCTGATAGGCTGGCCGGACGTGCCCGACGACACGCTCAGGGTGGCCCTGGTCAGCGACGTCTTTTTCGCGGCGGACGGTGAGCAGCGACTGCGCGACCGGCTCGGTGAAGCGAAATCCCTGGGCGCCCAGCTGGCGGTTCTGCCCGAGCTGCCTATGAATCCGTGGTCGCCCGCGTCAAAGGCATCGCGGCCCCAGGACGCTGAGCCGCCTGATGGCCCGCAATCCCAAATGCAGGCGAAGGCCGCCCGAGACATCGGCCTTGCCGTGCTCGGCGGGGCGATCATCTACGATCCGGCCTCGGGGAAGCGCACCAACACCGCGCTGGTCTTCGACGCAGACGGAACGCTGATTGCTACGTACGCCAAACTTCACATTCCCCATGAGCCCGGGTTCTGGGAGACCAATCATTACGAGCCAGGCGAGGACCCGCCATCGGCCATCCGCAGCCTTGCCATGCCGTTTGGGATTCAGATCTGTTCTGACATCAATCGACCCGCCGGCAGTCATATCCTGGCGGCACAGGGTGCCGAGGCGATCATCGTGCCGCGCGCGACCGAACGAGCTACCTTTGAGCGTTGGCGCATCGTATTACAGGCCACCGCGATGACCGCCGCAGCGTACGTGTTGTCGGTGAACCGCCCGGGCCCTGAGCACGGTGTGCCAATCGGCGGGCCGTCCATCGCCGTCGGGCCACACGGGGACATTCTCCTGGAGACAGTTGATCCGGTTGCTCTGATAACCCTGGACCGTAACAGTGTGCGCCAAGCGCGGCGCGCCTATCCGGGTTACCTGCCGGTGCGGGCAAGTCTGTATGCCGAGGCATGGGCGGAGGTCGCCCGCGGTCAGGATGAACGCCGCCCATAATGCCACATCTGCAAGCGCCCCAGCAAGTCTGATACACCCGAAGCGATCAGCGCATTCCTCTCTGACGCCACAATCAATGCTCATTGCAGCGGTGGTGTGGGCGAATCCAGTCTGTTTGACGCTATGAATAAGGTCGATGATGAAGGGTCGATTCTCCCTTGAGCCTGTGAGACCCATTCATGACATTTGCAAGACACACCATGGAACAACGGATGGCTAGCCTGGAGCGGCAGGTTCGAGCGTGCCGGCAAGAGGCGCGACGGTATCGAACGTTCTCGGCGTTGGTGGTTGTGGCGCTGATCGCCGCATGCACGATGGCGGCGACGGTCGGGCCGTTGTTGCCGGACGTGATCCAGGCTCGGCGGTTCGAAGTGATCGACGGCGAGGGCCAGGTGGTATTTGCCGCGACGGCGGGGGCCAAGGGTGGACAGGTTGATCTGTGGAACAGCGCCGGGGATGACGTGCTTCGGCTCTGGGTCAACGACAGCGGCGGCGATCTGGCCCTTTGGAATGATGCGGGCAAGAACGTTTTCGGGGCGTTTGCCACGCCTCAAGGCGGGGAGACCGCTCTCTGGAACGCCCAAGGGCAACGAGTCATGCGCAGCCTCGCCGACACCCACGGCGGCAAGATCGAGCTCTTCAACACGCTGCGGCAGAAACCGGCGTTCACGGCGGGCGCCAGCGAACACGGCGGACTCATCACTGTTTCAAGCACCGCCGGCCAGATGGTCTTCTCAAGCAACGCGACGAATGAAGGCGGGCAGCTCATCGTGAACAATGCCGATGGATCGGCGGTGTGGACCGTCTCCCCGGATGAGCGTGGAGCTGGATTGGTGAGCGTCGCCGACGCTCTCGGCCAGCGGCGCTTCACGGCAGGCGTAAACCCCCAAGGCGGTGAAGCCCGTTTCTACGGCCCGGGCGACACACCAGCGCTGATTGCTGGCGCTTCGGCTACAAGCGGCGGCGGGCGGGTGGATGTATTCAATTCCCAGGGGTTTCGCGTGTTCTCCACCACAGCCGATCCCGACGGAGGCGGGCAGCTCAATCTGGCCAACGAGGCGGGCATGGTGCTCTTCTCGGTCGATACCGTCAAAGATGACGGTGCTGTGCTAGCCCTGATGAACAGTGCCGGCACCAGACTCTTCCTAGTCGGGAGTCGCCGGATGGGCGGCTTGATGAACCTGATGAACGGTCAAGGCAATGTCGTGTTCATCGCCGGCACCGACGAGCAAGGCATGAACGGTGCGTTGTCTGTCAAGAACGGCACGGGCAGAGAGGTGGTCCATGTCGGGGTCACTGATGCTCACGACGGGGCGGTGACGGTCTGGGACGCGGTCGGTCGCACCAAACGGACCTTGTCCACACGTCGCTAGACCGCCTACCGAGCATCTGTAGCCTCCGTTGCACGCCGCGGCCGTCATGCTTGCCCCAGATCGCCCAGGCCGAGCGATCCATCCCACACGCAACGTCTCAACGGTTATCCCCTTTGCCGGCACCCCGCGCCGGGCTACATTCCTGTAGGGCTGCGGTTGTCGCCGCCGACTCCCCAAGCACCGTGAGAAGAGTGGATGTCTGAAGTCGATTCGCAGCCAAATCTCCGTCTTGTCCGCTGTGATGATTGGCCGGTTGCGGCTGCATCGAGCGCTGCTCGAGGGGCGCCCGTGCGGTTGGCGGCCGAGAGCCGGGATGCGAATCACAAGCCCGCCCTGGAACCGACCGATCCCCGCTGGATCCTGGCCGCTCGAGCGTATTCACAGCTTGAGGATCAGACGCTGACATACCAGCACCGCGAGCGTCTATTGCGAATGGGCAGGCAACTGGGCGTGCGTCCATTGGACGTGAACATGATCATTGCCATCGTTCAGGACCACGCCCGCCGAGGAATCGACCTGTCGGAAGCTGTGGAGGCTATCGCGCTGCTCAAGCAGCCGGCTGCGGGCCCCTCGGCAGGTTGGATCTGGGCTCGATGGGCAGCGGCTATTGCGACGGCCTTGGTCGCCAACGCATTGCTCATCTGGTGGCTGACCGCATGATCCCCGAGAGCTTACGGCACCCCAATTCGGATTCCTTGGCGGTCGACCTCCTGCTTTGCATCACGCCCCTTTAAGCCCCGTCAAGTAGGGGATCTGACACTTGATGGGAGGCGCGCGGAGGGGTGCACAACCTGATCTCGCCCTGGGCGGCTCGCTCGGCTAGCCCCAGTTCCAGCAGAGCTTCTAACGCCGCCTGTTGTTCCGCCTGCTTCTTGGTCGGGCCCCAGCAGGCCTTGAAGCGTCTGGTGCCGATCTCGACTGCGACCTCGAAGCATTTGGCGTGATCCGGCCCCTTCTCGTCAAGGACAATGTATTGCGGCGAATATCGGAGATGCTGCTGGGCGTCCTGCTGTAGCACGGACTTGAAGTTGAACTGATGCCCGGAGCCAGCCGCCTGCTCGATGATTGGCTTTATTCCCTTGAGGATGAACCGCCGAGCGGCCTCTATGCCGCCGTCAACGTGCAGGGCCCCGATGAGCGACTCGTAGACCGCCGCCAGCACCGATCGGGGCAGCACGCGGTGATCGGACATGCCCTTGCCGAGTCGAAGCAGCTCATCGAGCCCGAGCTCCTGGGCAATGTCGGCACAGGCGCGCCTGCTGACCACCGACGATTTGATCTTCGTCAAATCACCTTCCAGCAGATCCTCATACCGCTGAAACAGATAGTCGCAGACAACCATCCCCAGCACGGCATCTCCGAGGAACTCCAGCCGCTCATTACTCTGCAGGCGCGAATCGGCCACCGAGGCGTGCGTCAGCGCGCGTGCAAGCAACTGCCGATCGGAGAATCGATGTCCCAACAGCCGCTCAGCCGTGCGAATATCCTCAGGGTCCATGGCATCCGGTCGTCGATGAGGAATCGGTGCAGGCCGTCAACGACACCCCGGCTCCTGCGGGAGCGTCGCGGGGACCTGCCGCATCGTGCTGGTGCTGGGCGGGCTTTGCAGTCGCTGAAACTATGGCGGCTGCAAAACGCGCTCAGTGGAGCCTCCGCAGCTCCAGGTCACAACAAACTATATAGCACCTGGATCGGCTTCTGCCAACCACGGCCTTAGCCATCCCCACAAATTCAGCCGCCAACCCGGGGATACGCGATCCTGAACTTGAATCAAGACTGCCCACAGGCCGTGGCTGTTGATTCGCTTGAGAGGCTGGCTTGGCACCGCCGTTGATGCTACGCTGTCTCCATCGCTCGTCGGCCGGCTGTTCCAGAGCGGCGTCATCGAGCGTAGGTAGATCGGAACGACTCCCCCATGCACTACCCGCGGCATATAAGCAATATCAAGCGGAAGCGGAAGTTGAGCTTCCGAGCCCGTATGAAGACAAGCCTTGGGCGGAAGATGATCAATCGCAAGCGCCGCATGGGCCGGCGCCTGGCCCCGGTGTGACCCCGACGGCGCACGCCCAATCGCCAATCCAGCGATAGCGCCCGTGCTCAAAGCGTGGGGCTGTCCGAGCCGCCTCCAGCCACCGCGTTCGTTAGCCTTCATTCCCGAAAGGCCAGCTCAATCAGGGCCTTGGCCGCTTCCTCGGGCTTGGTGTCGGTCACATCGTATTCCAGGTCCGCCAGTTCGTGGTAGGTCGGTTCCCGTTGAGCCAGCACCGCGGCGGTCTCCTGCACCGGATCGCCTTGGGTCAGCGGCGGCCGATCACCGGGGTCGTGCGCCAGACGACGAACCAACTCGTCCGTCGCGCACCGGAGATAGATGACTTTGGCCCGCCCAGCGCGCTGCTGGGCAGCAATGCACTGTCGAGCGGCTGGAATGATCGGCGTCCCGCCGCCGAGCGCGACAACCTGGTCATCGGCATCGAGGGTCTTGGTGAGCATCCGCAATTCAGCATCGCGCCAAGCGTCCTCCCCATGGACCGCCCATACGGCGTGGACCGACGACTCAGCGAATGTCGCCAGCACGCGCTCATCGAGCTCGATGAACGGCCGTCGCAGCAGCTCGGCAAGCCGTCGGCCGATCGTGGACTTCCCGCAGCCCCGCAGACCCATGAGAAGCGTGTTCATGCTCATGGTTGTACGGCCGATTGGCAGACATATGCAAGACGTGCCGCAGCGCCCGAAGCGCCGCCACACCCGCGAGGTGCGCGCGGAGCCTGTCCCTACTCTTACGAATAACTGCAATACGAATCGCTACGCGGCCTGCCGGGCCGTGCCGCTCGCCAGATAGCTGACCAGCCGGTCGCGATCGGAGCGGTCTGGGAATTCGACAAAGCGCAGGGCCATGCGGCGCGGGCCCGGATCATCTTCGGCATCGTTCACCCAGACCACGCTGGCCCAGGCTTCAACGCTGTGTTCCAACGGCGCACCGGGCAGATTGAGACGCACGGCAATGGATTCTCCGAGCTCGAGCGGCTCATCCAGTTCAATACGAACTCCGCCCTCGCTAACGTCATAAACGTGCCCATGCAGCCCATGCGTGCCGGTCTCAGGGAGGCGCCGGGCCATCACCGTGGCGTACATCGGCAGCATTCGAAACCGCCTGTGCACGCGACGGTTAGGTTGATCACTCGCGTCCATGTCATCTGCTCCGACGGCCGCGCGGTGGCGTGGCATGATGACTTGATCTATCGGCCATCGGGCGGTCCATCTTGAAAGACGACCGTCCGGTGGCTGGCCAGCACCATCTCAGAGAGGAAAACCCCAGTTACAGGATCGACGCCGAGACTCTAGCCTTGGGGGTGTGATGGTCTAGCCAGGAGTTGAATGTTGAGCCCGTCCACGTGAATGCCCAGCTTCAGTTCGATCTCGGCGATGACGGAGCGGGGCAAGTGTTCGATCAACTTGGAGCCGAGCTCGCTGGGAACATCCTGGATTTCGTTGCTCTCCCGAAAGCAGACATGCAGATGTTCGCTTGTGTCGGCGTCATATCGGCAACTGCCGTTGCTGGTCGGCAGCTTGCGGGCCAGCCCGGCCTTGCACAAGGCCTCGAGCGTGTTGTATACGGTGGCGAGGCTGAGCCGAGTCGTGCTTGGCTTGACCGTGAGGAACAGCTCTTCTGCGGTTGGGTGGCTCTTGCTCTCGGCCAGGCTCTCATACAGCGCCCGACGCTGGGCCGTGCATCGAAGGTTGTGGCGGGCAAAGAGCTCGCGAGTCGGCGCCATCATCAGCCTTCCTGGACGGATCGGCTCCTAAGCCTCAGAATTAACGCTGGATTATTGTCCCGGTCTTAGGACAAGACCACTTTTGGGTATTGAATGAATCCAAATCTCACAATTCCCCTTCCGCCGGGCAGGAGCGCCTATGGCCGCCAAGATTCTTCGAGGACCCCAGCACGCACCGATCGACCCGCTCCGTGACAAGACTGTCGCGGTCGTCGGGTTCGGCAACCAGGGCCACGCCCACGCTTTGAACCTTCGCGAATCAGGGATCGAGGTTGTGGTGGCCAACAGGCCCGATACGCCCAATGGTCGCCGAGCCCTGGCGTGCGGATTTGAGCCGATGAAGATTCCACAGGCGGTCAGCGATGCGGATTTGGTCATCATCGCCCTTGCTGACGAAGCCCAGCCCCAGCTGTACCTCCACAGTATCGCGCCCAATCTGAAGGCGGACGCGATCGTGGGCTTTCTGCACGGATTCAACATCCGCTACGGCTTGATCGAGCCTGCTGCGGATGTGGGGGTGATCCTGATTGCCCCCAAAGGACCGGGCCGCACACTGCGGCGGCTGTATCGCCAAGGGCGTGGCCTGCCTTGTCTGTTCGCAATACATCAGGATTCACCGAAGTCGGACGCAGAGGCGATCGGTCTGGCCTGGGCCAACGCGATCGGCTGTGCGCGAGCGGGCATCATGTACACCAGCTTCGCCGACGAAACTGAAACCGATCTGTTTGGCGAGCAGGCGGTGCTGTGTGGCGGCATGAGTGAACTGATCCTGGCTGCGTTCACGGTGCTGACTGAAGCCGGGTATCCTCCGGAACTGGCCTACCTGGAGTGCTGCCATGAGGTCAAGCAGATCGCCGATCTGGTTTACGAGCGCGGGTTAGCCGGCATGTACCAGGCCGTCAGCAACACGGCCGAGTTCGGCGGCCATCGTGTTGGACCATTGCTGATCGACGACTCCGTTCGACAGCGGATGCAGCACATCCTGCGCGAAGTGCGCGACGGCACGTTCGCCAAAGCGCTGCGCCAGGACTATGACCGGGACTTTGCGTGGTTCAAACAGCAGCGCGAATCGGCGCAGCGTCATTCCATAGAGCCAGCTGGCCGGGTCGTGCGCTCGCTCATGCCGTGGCTGTCAGAACCACAGGACTCAGACTCATCCAGCGGCCCCTCGCCGAGTGGCGCGTGATTCGCAGGGAAGCAGCGATTTGAACATCTACGAAGCAATCGTCCTGGGCGTGGTGGAGGGCATCACCGAATACCTGCCGATCAGCTCGACCGGGCATCTGATCATCACCTCCGCTCTGCTCAATCTCAATGAGACTGCTGAGGTCAAGCAGGCCGTTGACGCCTTCAACATCGTGATCCAGGGGGGAGCGATTGGGGCTGTGCTCGGTCTCTATTGGAAGCGCGTTCGACAGATGATTCGCGGTCTGCTCGGCAAGGACCACGATGGCCGAAGACTCCTGGTCAATCTGTTGATTGCATTCGCACCCGCTGCGATACTTGGACCGTTCCTTGCAGGGACCATCAAATCGCACCTGTTCTATCCCATTCCCGTCATGGCCGCTCTGGCGATCGGGGGCTTGCTGATGGTGTTCTTGACGAAGTGGCAGAGGAAGTTCTTCCACGGCAATGAGAGCCTAGAGCCGACCGATTCCCACAGCTACGTGGATATCGAGCACCTGACCTGGCTGAGATCACTGATCATTGGTCTGCTGCAGTGCGTCGCGATGTGGCCGGGCACAAGCCGATCGATGATGACGATCGTGGGCGGCATGGGCGTCGGGCTTCGACCCAAGCACGCCGCTGAGTTCAGTTTTCTGCTGGGGTTGCCAACGCTCGGAGGCGCCTGCGTCTACAGCGCCGCAGAGAACTTTCTGGGCGATGGGCCGAATATGTTCGAGCTGCTGGGCGTCGGGCCGGTGGTGATCGGCTTTGTCGTCGCGACGATCTCCGCCGCCCTAGCCGTGAAGTGGCTCGTCGGCTATCTGGGTAGCCATGGCCTCGCGCTATTCGGCTGGTACCGCCTGGCCCTGTGTGTGGTGCTGGGCGTGTTGTATCTGCAAGGCACGCTGACAATCTCCCCCAGCTAGGATCATGCGCACTACCGCTACTCTGAATGCGTATCAGCCAGGGCCTGGGCCATCAGGTCGCTGTAGCCGGCGCTGACGGGCTCGCCCAGGGTCGGCCCAAACACCTCGCGAAGATGGTTGATCGCCAGGTGGCATTCCTGCACATCGAACTTGGGGGAGACGACCGCTTCGAACTCGATGAACGTTCCTATCTTGTCAACCTCATCGAGGTGAATTCGAACGTTGGCCAGCGTCCACAGTTCCCGAACCTTGGTCACCTCCAGCCACGCACGTAGACTGTGGGTCCCCCAGCGGCGCTTCGCTTGTTCGTCACTGAGGATGGTGTAGTGGCACATCCTCGGGCGAACGAGGTCAGGGCGATGATAGTAGATCCATTGGGTCGGTTCGCCTCGCGATTCGCGCTTCTTGAGCCGGCCGTCGAGCAGCTTGTAATACGTGTCCTTCTGGCGAAGCGTGGCGATCTGTCGGGCCCCGAGCAGCGCGCATTGTCTGCGGGCAGCGACCGGATCGCGCAACTCTGCCTTGAACTCAATGTTGTGCATGCTCAATGTCGACCAACCCCCGAGAAGGCGCTGACCGTCCGGCGTTCAAAGATACAAGCCCGCCACACCTTTGCAGCCGCGGCCCCCGGATATCCATTCCGAGCTGTGGCCTTGCAACACCGCATCTCAGCTTTCGGCCAAAGCTATAGTCAACTTCGCTTCATCCCACGTCTCGATGCCCAGCTCTTTGGCTCGCAGGAGCTTTGATCCGGGATTCTCACCGGCGATCACCAGGTCAGTATTCTTGGAAATTGAGCCCGTGACCTTCGCGCCGAGCGCTTCGAGCGTTTCTGTCAACTCCGACCGGGTGAACGATTCGAGCGTGCCGGTGAGAACGACGGTCTTGCCCGCAAATGGTGATTCGATCTCTGGTACCTGTCGTTTGTAGTCCTTGCTTATGAGATCAACGCCTGCCTTTCTCAGCAATCTGAAGGTCTCTCGTGCTTGAGCGGAATGAAGATATGAGTGAACTGCGGGAGCAGTTTCCTTGCCGAGGCCTGTCTCCGGTCGATGCTTGGGATCCTCAGGGAATCCATATCGGACGGCATCCAGCTTCTTCAAAGCCTTAGGCATCAATTCGTCGACATCGGCATCCAACAATGCGTTGATATCGGAAAACGTCCGTGCTAATTGCTTTGCGGTTGTGGTTCCGACATGGCGAATTCCAAGCCCGGCTAGGACGCGCGCCAAGCCTCTGTCCTTTGCGTTCTCAATCCCGTTGATGAGATTGTCAACGAGCTTCTCTGGCCTCTTGGTCGGATCCTTCTTGTCCGGCTTCTCCAGCACATCAAGCAACCGATCACGCTTCTTAGAGAGCGAGAACAGGTCAGCAAAATGTTCGAGTAATCCCGCATCGATGAGTTGATCGACGAGCTTCTCGCCAAGTCCGGCGATGTCCATCTGCCCGCGGCCGACGAACCACTTGAGCTTCTCACGAAACTGCGCGGGACATTCAGGGTTGACGCAACGAAGGGTCGGTAGTTTGTCGATCTCTTCAACTGGTGCGCCACAGCGGATGCAGGTTTCCCTTGCCTTTTTCCGCTGGACGGCCTTATACGCGTCCGGGCATGCGCGATTCACACACCAAAAGGCGACTGT
>JADFIM010000022.1 GCA_022566725.1 Planctomycetota bacterium | reverse complement strand
AAAAGGCAGGCAAGCCGGTGCCCGAGCGCATACCGGTCAGAGCTCTAATTGATACTGGCGCATCCGTAACAGTCCTGGACACAGCGATTGTGAGAAAGCTATCGCTGATGGCTACGGGGACGATTAGCTTCCAAACGCCCTCAACCGGCGAAACGCCCCACGTGTCGAACCAGTATGATGTAAGCATCTTGCTGGTGTCTCCAATCGCCAAGCGAGCGACCGGGTTCGACAATATCCCGGTGATCGAGGCCGATCTATCCGCCCAAGGGCTCCAGGCGCTGCTGGGCAGGGATATTCTGCGGCAATGCCTCTTTGTCTATGACGGCGTTGCCGGATTGTTTTCCTTGGCCTTCTGATCCACAAGATCGAATTAGGGCACTACCCTCCTCCGGCAGAATCGTTGCCCCCAACGGCAAGATATGCTTCGGGAATCATGGCCTAGGATTGCCTGATGCCGGTCTCCACCATCGAAAAGCCTCGCCGGGAACTTCAACTGAAGGTCACCGGGATGCACTGTGCGAGCTGTGCCGCGGCCGTGCAGGGGGCCATCGAAGCCAAGCCCGGTGTGCGCTCGGCCAGCGTCAGCGTCATCGACGGGCTGGCCACCGTGCTCGGCGAGAATCTGCACACCGAGACCATCGTGGACGCGGTACGAGACCGCGGCTACCACGCCGAGCCGATCATCGATCGACCGGCTCCGGCTGAGTTGCGAAGTGAAATCGAGCTGCGCCAGGCCCGCCAGGAACGGCTGTGGCGCTTCCGGGCGATCGTCGGTCTGGGCATCTGGGCCCCGATGGCCCTGCTGCATTGGACGGTCAGCGAAGTGTGGGTGCCGTGGGTGATGCTCATCGGCTCCACGATCGTTCTCGCGACCGCAGGCGCAGGCTTCTATCGCTCGGCCATTGCTGCGGCGCTGCGTCGCACCACCAATATGGACACGCTCATCGCCATCGGCGCCACGACCGCCTACGTGTTCTCCCTGGTGGTTTTCATCAGCGGATTCATCGGGAGGAACCTGGAGCAACCGCTCTATTTCGGCGAAGCGGCGGCGCTGTTGGGCATCATCAGCCTGGGGCATTGGCTGGAGGCCCGTGCGACCGCCAAGGCCGGATCAGCGGTGCGGGAGCTGCTGCACCTTCAGCCGGATGAGGCGGAGTTGGTGGATGAGCACGGGCAGGTTCGCACCATCCCCAGTGCCGAGGTCCAACCGGGCGATCGTATGTTGGTCCGTCCCGGCGCCCGCGTGCCGGTGGACGGCACGGTGGTCGAAGGCGCCTCGGATGTTGACCAGGCGGTCGTCACCGGCGAATCCGTTCCGGTCAGCAAGACGTGCGGCGACCTGGTCGTCGCCGGCTCCGTGAACACCACCGGCCGGCTGGTGGTCGAGGCGACGGTAGACGGCCACCACACCACGATCGCCCGGATAGCCCAGCTCGTGCAACGCGCACAATCGAGCAAGGCGAACATCCAGCGTCTGGCCGATCGCGTCTGCGCGGTGTTCGTTCCGGCGGTGCTGATGATCGCTCTGGTGACCTTCCTCGGATGGTGGATCGCCGGTGATCTGCCCAAGGGAGTCGTCGCAACGGTGACCGTGTTGATCATCTCATGCCCGTGCGCGCTCGGATTGGCGACGCCGATGGCGGTGATGGTCGCCACCGGCGCGGCCAGCCGCCACGGCATCCTGGTGAAATCCGCCGTCGCGCTGGAGTTGGCCGGGCGGGCTCGGCATGTCGTCTTCGACAAGACCGGCACCCTCACCGCCGGACAACCCACGCTCTCGGAAATCCATCCCGCGGATCAATCCGTCACTGAGGAATCCATGCTTCGTCTGGCAGCAGCCGTCGAAGCGCCGAGCGAACATCCCATCGGACGGGCCATCGTCCGGGCGGCCCAGCAGCGACAGCTCGACATTCCGGTGGTGAGCGGGTTCCAGGCGATCCCCGGCGAGGGTGTGCGCGGCAAGGTGGACGGGCAGTTGGTTGAAGTTCGCCGCAGCGAATCCATGACGTGTCGGGTGCTTGTCGATGGCCAAGAGGTTGGCATGATGATGGTCGCCGACGCCCTGCGCGATGACGCGGCAAAGGCCGTCGCCCGTCTACACGATATGGGCCTGAAGGTGACGATGCTCTCCGGCGATCGCCGCGCGGTCGCCGAGGCGGTCGGTCGTGAGGTCGGCCTGGACCCCAGCGAGATCGAAGCCGAGGCCACACCCGAGTCCAAAGCCGAGCTGGTCGCCAACTTGCCGCCCGGGTCGGTGATGATCGGCGACGGGATCAACGACGCCGCCGCCCTGGCCGAGGCGGATCTCGGCATCGCCATGGCCTCGGCGACCAACATCGCCATCGAATCCGCCGACGTAGTCATCCCCAGCGATCACGTCATGGCCGTGCCCGAGACGATCGAGCTTGCCCGAAAGACGCTCTCGACAATCAAGCAGAACCTTTTCTTTGCGTTCTGCTACAACGTCGCCGCAATCCCCGCCGCGGCCCTGGGATTGCTCGGCCCGCACGGCCCACTGATCGCCGCCATCGCCATGGGCGCCAGCGACATCACCGTCATCGGCAACGCGCTGCGGCTCAAGCGCCATCTCGCCTCCATGCTTCGCCACTGAGCAAGGCATCTATCGAACGGTTCCAGCCGGGGATGCGCAGCGTATCAGACGGATTGCAGCAGCAATAGCCGGGTCAGTGTATCGTTGATCTTGCAGACGATTGGCGGGGCGCGTCAAGGAGCAGGGCATGATCGGAAAGTCTCTGCGACCACTGCCGGCCGGCGAGTTCGATGATCGCAGAGCCCGGCACCTGCTGAACCGGGCCGGCTTCGGCGGCACCCCCAGCCAAGTGCGGGCCCTGGCCGACATGGGGCTTCGACGGGCCGTCGATTACCTCGTTGACTACGAAAAGATCGATGCTCCGCAGGTCCGCGTCGATCAATTCGATAAGGACATCATGCAGCCGCTGGCACGCGACCAGCGCCAGGCGCTGCGCCGGGCTCGCCAAACGGCTGATGAAGCCACCCTTGAGCAGTTCCGCCAATTGCGACAAAGCGCGCAGCAGGCCGACCGCCGACAAATCGGCGATATTCAGCGCTGGTGGCTGGCGCGCATGATCGAAACGTCCCGACCACTCCAAGAGAAGATGACGCTCTTCTGGCACGGCCATTTCGCCACCGGCTATCGCGCGATCGAGGACAGCTACCACATGTTCGTGCAGAACCAGTTGTTCCGATACCACGCCGTGGGCAGCTTCCGGGCGCTCGCGCACGCGATCATTCGAGACCCCGCAATGATCGCGTACCTCAATAACAATCAGAACCGCAAGGAAGCGCCCAACGAGAACCTCGCCCGTGAGCTGATGGAGCTGTTCACCCTCGGCGAAGGCAACGACTACACGGAGAGCGACATCAAGCACGGCGCCCGCGCCCTGACCGGGTACACCTACCGCGACGATGAGTTCATCAACTTCCAATCGCCTCAGTATCAGCGGCTCCACGACCACTCGCTGAAACGAATCCTGGGCAAGTCCGGGAACTGGGACGGCGATGACTTTGTCCAGATCATCCTCACGCGCCCCGTCGTCAGCAGGTTCATCTGTTGGAAGCTGTACCGATACTTCGTCAACAACCTCCCGGGCGTGCCCCAAAAGCCCGCACAGCAATTTATCAGCGATCTGGCGAAAGTCTTACGCGATCGCAACTACCATCTCAAGCCGGTTCTCAAGGCGCTGTTCAAGTCAGCGCACTTCTACGACTCCGCGAACATCGCCTCGCAAATCAAGAGCCCGATTCAGTTGATCGTCGGGGCCATCCGTTCGTTGCAGGTCCCGCCTCGCAACCTCAGCGTATTGCTCAGCGCCGCCGAACTGATGGGCCAGAACCTCTTCTATCCGCCGTCGGTCAAGGGCTGGGAAGGCGGGCGAGCCTGGCTCAACACGTCCACGCTCTTCGTGCGCCAGAACTTGATGATCTACCTGCTCACCGGCCGGCGCCCCGACACGCACGCGTGGCAGAGTGACGGCCCCACGTACGACCCGATGCATCTGATCGAGCATCTTCGGTCACCACAGGGTATGGTCAAGCCGCGCGACGCGGTGACCCACCTGCTGAGGGTCAACCTCGCTTCGCCACCGCACCCAAGCCGCCTTGACGTGCTCGTCCGCTTCGCCGAATCGGGCGGCGGTACACTGGATAAGGCCATGCTTGTCGCGCTGCTCTCGCTGATCACCGCCACGCCGGAGTATCAGTTGTGTTGACGCGTAGGGTCCGCTATGCGGACCGACACAATCTCAATCGGCATTTGCATGGTCCGCACTACCTCTGACTCCTGGAATCCCCGCCATGTCCGACACCACCTACACGCGTCGCCTTTTTCTGCAACAAGGTATGACGCTGACGTCGATGGCGGCGACGGCGCCGCTATTCATTCAGCGCTCCGCCCTGGCCATGATGCAGCCGGAAGGTTCGATGCTTTCCAGCCGCCCGGGCGTGCCCGAGGATCACGTTCTCGTCGTCGTGCAGCTCGGCGGCGGCAACGATGGTCTCAACACCGTCATCCCCTATGGCAGCGGCCGGTATTACGACGCTCGCCCCAACATCGCGGTTCCCGCGCCCGGCCGAGGCGCCGCGCAACAGCCCGCAGCGCTTCCGCTGGATCACTCCGCCGGCATCGGTCTGCATCCGAACCTCGCCGGCTTCAAAGAGCTCATGGATGACGGTGTCGCCGGCATCGTCCAGGGCGTCGGATATCCCAACCCCAATCGATCCCACTTCACATCAATGGACATCTGGCATACCGCCGACGCCGGCGCGAAGGGTTATGGCTGGATCGGCCGGTACTTCGACAACACCTGCAACGGCTCGCCGGTTGCCCAACGGGCCGTGGCCATCGGCCGCACCGCGCCGCTGGCCATGCACGGCGCCCGCCAGCAGCCGGTCACCTTCGAGACCGCGGACCTGTTCCGCTGGCTGGGCGAAGACCTGCCGGCGCCGGGCGGCTCGCTCAATCCTCCGTATCAACAGATCAACCGCAGCTCAACGCTGGACAACGTCGATCCCGACAGCCAGCTTGGTTTTCTCATGCGGACCGCCCTGGACGCCCAGATCTCATCGGACCGCATCCGCGCCGCGGTCGCCAAGCAACCCCTGGTGCGGTACCCCGGCGGGCAGCTTGCCCGGCAGTTGCAGATCGTCGCCGCCATGATCCGTGATGAGATGCAGACCCGCGTCTATTACGTCTCGCTCGGCGGATTCGACACCCATGCGAACCAGATCGGCCGGCACGCCAACCTCATGCGGCAGCTCGGCGGCGCGCTCAACGCGTTCCATAAGGATCTCAAGGCTCAGGGCAACAGTGGCCGGGTGTTGACCATGGCGTTCTCGGAGTTCGGCCGGCGCGTCGGCCAAAACGCTTCCGGCGGAACCGACCACGGCACCGCCGCCCCGATGTACTTCGTCGGCGACATGATTCGACCGGGTCTGCTGGGCGAACATCCTTCGCTCACCGATCTCGATCAAGGCGACTTGAAGTTCAACATTGATTTCCGCAGTGTCTACTCGGCCGTGCTGGAAGATTGGATGTCCGCCCCCGCCGCCAAGATCCTCGGACGAACGTACTCCAAAACAAAGATCATCAAAGCCTGATACCGACCGCGCTCTGTTCCTCCACTGTAAGGCCGCGACCGGTGGTCGCGGTCTTCTCCTTGAAGCCGGGCCTGACGAGCGACCGAAGGGAGCGAGGAAGACCCGGATCTCGATCGATCTGGCGAAGTTGCTTGCCGAGTGGTGCTCCGTCGCCGGCGGCAACCCCTACAGCACAGGCGGCCCGTAGGGGCGCGAAGCAGACACATATCAGCGCGCACGGCGGGTTGAGGTCGCGCCGGCGCGCACGAGTTGGTCGAACTTACGGCTCGATGCGCTCCCGAAGCGCCGACTTAGCGCGAGTTGCGCGGAGATAAGCCTTGGTTAGCCGAAGTTACAGCCCACGCGGCATAGCTGGCGCGCGCTGAGTGGCCCGCACGGTCGCCAGTGCGCGCGCAAGAAAGACCGACCCTCACTTGTACCTCAGCATCAAGGTCCCCGGAAGCGCAATATGGGAGCGCCAAGATGCCGCGCGCGCGGATGTGGTACTTGCAGTCAGGCCGGCTTTGTGCGCGAGGCGGCGATGATCTCGTCAAGGTGGTCCAGCAACCAATCGGCGAATTGGCGCTTCGATAGTTCGGAATCCGGGGAGATCGCTCGCCCGTTGCACAACAGGACGGTGGCAGATATGCGATCGTTCTCCATCGTTTCCAGCGGGTTGGCGACGATCGCCGCGAGCTTTTTGGCCGCCAACTTCTGACGGGCGGCGTCGCAGAGACGATCGGCCGGCTCCAGGGCAAAGCCAATGGCGATCTGATCCGGTCGGGTGATCGAGGCCAGCTCGCCAAGCAGGTCCGGAGTCGGCTCGAGCTGCAGCGTCCACGGCCGGCTGCGGCGGGGGAGTTTGCCGGGCAGTTGGGGCTGAACCGGGCGATAGTCGGCCACGGCCGCGGCCATGAACAGCACATCATGCTGCGGCCAATGGGTGGCGAGCAGGCGCTTCAGATCGTCGGTGGTCTGGAACCGCCATGTGGTCATCTGCGAACCACAGGGTGCGGTCAGTAACGTGGGGCCCAGCAACAACGTTACGGTCATATTTCGGGTTATCGCGGCCTCAGCCAGGGCGATGCCCATTCTGCCGGACGAGCGGTTCGCGATGAATCGGACTTCATCGATCGGCTCGTGGGTCGCCCCGGCAGTGATGAGCAGTCGATGTGCAGTTGCTTGGGCCGCATTCATGGTTCTGTCGGGGTAATGGGGGGCGATGACGCGACGGCCGGCCGCCTCGGGCGGGTTCGTCGAGCAGCATAGTTGAACCCCTCCACTTGCCGGACAATACTAAGATGATGGCGGTCATGGCGACGGTAGGCTGCCCCGGGCACCGCACACCGACGCCGCAGGAGACCAAATGGCCCGCAAACGCAAGAAACTAGGCGAGATCCTGCTGGAATGGTCCACTGTGACCGAACAGCAGGTCAGCCAAGCCCTCAGCATTGCCGATGGCAGCGGCAAGCGCGTCGGCGAAGCCATGGTCGAGGCCGGCTTCAGCAAGGAAGAGGACATCGCCAAAGCTCTCGCGGCTCAATTCGATCTGGAGTACATCAATCTGGACCGGCCGGAGGCCCAAAGCCAGATCGACCTGTCGCTGATCCCTGAGGATCTCGTGAAGCGGCATCTGGTCCTGCCGATAGGGACCATGAACGGGCGGCTCAAGCTCATCATCCACGATCCGATGGATCTGGAGTTGCTCGATCTTCTGCGATTCCGGCTCAACCGCGAAATCGACACCGCCATCGCCCCCAAGAGCGCGATCAAGGCGTTCATCGATGGTACCTCTGGCAGCCGGGCCGGAATGTTCTCCGACGAGTCGCTGGTGACGGAGTCAGTCGATGTCACCATGGATCGCTCGGTTGACACCTCCGTGGACATCATGGCGGGGGAGGACGCACCAATCATCCGTCTGGTGCACCGGATGATTGTGGAAGCGGTCCGCATGCGCGCCTCAGACATTCACGTTGAGCCCATGGCCGACCGGGTGGTGCTGCGGTACCGCATTGATGGTGTGTGTCACGTCCGCGACAACCTGCCCAAGCGGATGCAATCTTCGTTGCTGGCCAGGCTCAAACTCATGGCCGGGATGAATATCGCTGACAAACGCATCCCTCAAGACGGTCGGATTATGATGCCGGTCGACGCCGAGCAAGTGGATTTCCGGGTCAGTGCCTGCCCGGCCTATCACGGTGAGTCGATCGTCTTGCGAATCCTTCGCTCGGAGTCGGTGAAGGTCGGCTTGCAGAACCTTGGGTTCGAGGCCGACACCCTCGAGCAGTTCAACAAGATCATCCGCCGGCCCAACGGCATCTTTCTGGTCACCGGCCCGACCGGATCGGGAAAGACGACGACGTTGTATTCGGCGATGGACGTGTTGAATCGTCCGGACCGCAAGATCATCACGGCCGAGGACCCCGTCGAATACAACTTCACGGGGATCAACCAATGCCAAGTGCGTGAGAGCATCGGGCTGACCTTCTCGGCGATCCTGCGGGCGATGCTGCGCCAAGCTCCGGATATCGTGCTGGTGGGCGAGATTCGAGATCGCGAGGTGGCCGAGATCGCCGTGCAGGCCGCGCTCACCGGCCACCTGGTCTTCTCCACGTTGCACACGAATGACGCGCCCTCGGCAATGACCCGCTTGCTTGATATGGGTGTGAAGCCGTTCCTGCTCGCCAGCGCTGTTCAAGCGGTCATGGGCCAGCGGCTGATCCGCTTCTTGTGCGAACGCTGCCGGGAGCCCGACCCGGAGCCGGATCATCGGCTGCTGGGCCTTGTTGGGATTACGGACAAGGACCTGCGGAATCAAAGCACCTATCGTGCCGTTGGATGCACGCACTGCGGCGACATCGGCTATCACGGTCGCAAAGCGATCTTCGAGCTGATGAAAATGAACAGTGAGATTCGCGAGCTGGCCTTTCGTCGCGCGCCGATCGGCGAGATCCGCGACGCGGCGGCCCGCGCGGGGATGCGATCGTTGCTTGGCGACGGGAAGATCAAGATCCTTCGCGGCGACACCACCGCGTCCGAAGTTGCACGCTTTGCTCAGGTCGAGAGCGATATCCCTGTTGAGATTGACGTTTGATCCCTTGTGCCCTGCCCAAGAGGTGTTCATGCTCTTCGTACTTCAATAGTCCCTTTCGAGACGCTTCATGTCCACAGTTCAGATCGACCGTTTGCTTGACACCGTGATTCGCCAAGACGCCTCCGACCTCCACCTGACGGTGGGGCGCAAGCCGACCTTGCGCTTGCACGGCAAGCTTCGGAGCCTCGACACCAAGGTCCTGGACTCCGACGATTTGGTCTCGCTGATGAAAGCGATCACACCGGAGCGCGCGCAGCAGGAACTTCAAGAGGAGGGAAGCACCGATTACGGCTTTGCCTACGGCACGGAGGCGCGATTCCGAGTCGCCGTGTTCCGCCAGCGCGGCGATGTGGCGATCGCCCTTCGCCTGATTCCCAACAAGATCCTGACGTTCGAACAAATTGGCCTTCCCCCGATCTGTAAGGAGCTGGTTCGCCGGCCTCGGGGTTTGTACATCGTGACCGGCCCCACCGGCTCGGGAAAGACCACCTCGCTCGCCACGATGGTGGATTACATCAACATAAACCTTGATCGGCACATCATCACGATCGAGGACCCGATCGAGTACTACCACTACCATAAGAAATCGATCATCGCGCAGCGTGAGGTCGGCGTGGATGTGCCGAGCTTCTCCGAGGCATTGCGCCGCGGTCTTCGTGCCGACCCCGACGTGATGCTCGTTGGCGAGATGCGCGATCTGGAGACGATGGAATCGGCGATCCGTGCGGCGGAGACCGGGCACCTGGTTTTCGCCACGCTGCACACGACCGGAGCAGCCGGCACCATCAACCGGATCATCGACGCGTTCCCCGTGAACCAGCAGGCGCAGATTCGTGTGCAGCTTTCCGTATCGTTGATCTGCGTCCTGAGCCAGGTTCTGCTGGCTCGCACCGATCAGTCGGGTCGGGTCGCCGCGTTCGAGTTCCTCGTGGTCACGCCCGCGATCGCCAACCTGATCCGGGAGAACAAGACCTTCCGCATTGACTCAGCCATCCAGACCGGGAGGAAATTCGGCATGCAACTGCTCGACGACCACCTCTGGAGACTCTACGAGAAGGGTCTGATCTCCGCGGAGGAAATGGTTGACAAATGCAAGGATCCCGGTGAGCTGACGGAGAAGGTCCACCGGGCCGGCGGCAGCGTGGGGCGGACCGAGCTAGACACGGTGGTCGCCGAGTGATCTGAAGAAGCCCCGATCCGCTTGCCGTGACGGCCTATGGGCTGATAGTATATCCCATAATCCAAGTGTCCTACAATCAGAATCGGTCACATTCGACAACAGGGGGGTAGGTGGGCCGTATCATTGCATCAGGAGGCTTCCTCTATGCGGGCTGCGTGGCGTCAAGGCTGACCTGCAGGGTGCGATGTGAGCCGGGCCGCGAGTGAATCTGGGTAGTGAGCAGCGGCGAGGGCAGAGTAATTCAGGCGAGGGAACATGGGCAAGACCGCAACAGAGAGTGAGCAGGGCACGGTAGATCCTGTTCAGCTGAAGGGGCGACGCCTGGGTCGGGTGCTGACCAAGCTGCGCAAGGTCACGCGGGACCAGGTCCATGAGGCGCTTCAGCTCCAAAAGACGCGAAAGGAGCCGGTCGGGCAGTTGCTGGTGAGCCTGGGGTATACCAGCGACGCCGATGTGCTGGTGGCTCTGGCGGGACAGGCAGGCATGCGAATGGTCGATCTCGGCGAGATCGAGATTCCCGACGCCGCGATCGAGGCGCTGCCAGCGGAAACTGCCAGCACCTACCAGGTTGTGCCATTGGAGTACGACGAAACCAGTCGGTCCATCACGATCGCGATGAAGAGCCCGGACAATTTTCGTGCGGTGGATGATCTGCAGTTGCTGATGGGCTTCAAGGTTGAAGCGGTGGTCGCGCCTGCGGAGCAGATCGACAAGGTGCTCGCGAAGCGCTACACCGGCAAGACAACGTCGATGGCCATGATCATGGCTGAGCTGGGGGAATCGGACTCGCTGGCGGCGCTCGCGGGGCGCGGCGAGTCCATTGACCTCGAAGAACTCTCTCAGGCTGCGGAGGACAACAAGGTTGTGCGCCTCGTCAACCTCGTGTTGCTCCAGGCGATCAAGGACAAGGCTTCGGACATCCATTTCGAGCCGTTTGAAGACGAGTTCAAGATGCGGTATCGCATCGACGGGATCCTTTATGAGATGATCCCGCCGCCGCGACATCTGGCCTTGCCGATCATCTCTCGCATCAAGGTGATGGCCGACCTTGACATCGCCGAGCGACGGCTGCCGCAGGATGGCCGCATCGAGTTGACAGTCAACAACAGTCCGGTCGATTTGCGAGTTGCGGTGTTGCCGACGATGTTCGGCGAGTCGGTGGTGCTGCGGGTGCTCGACCGATCCAACATCCAGCTCAGCCTGGACAAGATCGGCCTGCGCAACGATGAGCTGGAGCAGCTGCGGTCGCTGATCCGCAAGCCCAACGGGATTGTGGTCGTGACGGGCCCGACCGGATGCGGGAAGACAACGACGCTCTATGCCGCTCTCAGTGAGCTCAACGAGCCGACCACCAAGATCCTCACCGCTGAGGATCCGGTGGAATATGACATCGACGGGCTGATCCAGTCGCAGATCAACCCCGAGCAGGGCCTGACCTTTGCCCGGCTGCTGCGACACTTCCTGCGTCAAGACCCGGACATCATTCTGGTCGGTGAGATCCGCGACCTGGAAACTGCTCAGATCGCGGTGCAGGCGTCGCTGACCGGCCATCTGGTCTTCTCGACCCTGCACACCAACGACGCCCCGTCCGCCATCCTGCGATTGCTGGACCTGGGCATTGAGGGATTCCTGCTCACGGCGACGATCGAAGCGATTGTTGCGCAGCGTCTGGTGCGTCGCATCTGCCTCAGCTGTAAGGAAGAGTACGTGCCTACCGACGAGCAGCTCATGGAAATGCTGCTTCGAAGAAGCGAGGTCCAGCAGCGGACGTTTTTCCGGGGTCGCGGGTGCGAAGCGTGCAGCCACACCGGGTACAAGGGGCGCATGGCGATCTTTGAGATCATGTGTCTGGACGATCATCTCCGTGAGCTGATCATGTCCGAAGGCTCCACCAACGCGATTCGCGAACAGGCTCGAAAGCGGGGTATGCGTTCGCTTCGTGAGTCGGGGCTCCTGGCCATTTACGAAGGACAAACCACGATCGACGAGGTGATCCGCGAGACCATCCTCGAGGAGTAGCATCAGCGCGCCATGATCGCGGCGTGAGGGATTTCAGCCATGCCCACCTATTTGTACGAAGCGCTCAATTCCGCAGGGCAGTCCCAGAAAGGGACGGTCGAAGCCGGCTCGAGTGAAGAAGCCGTAAAGCAGATCAAGACCCAGGGCTATTTCCCGACGGCCGTGCGCGAGCAGAAGGTCAAAGGGGGGGCCGGCGTTGGCGGCGCCGGGCGGATCCGCAAGAAGAAGCGGAGCACAGGCCTGTCGATCAACATCGGCAGGGTGCGGCGCAAGCATTTGACCTTGTTCACCCGCCAACTCTCGACGTTGCAGGACGCCGGGCTGCCGCTGCTTCGTTCGTTGCAGATACTCGAAGGGCAGCAAAAGCCGGGCCTGCTGAAGTCGATTCTCAGTCAGGTGGCTGAAGACGTGGAAGGCGGCACGACGCTTTCGGACTCCATGGCCCGGCACCCCAAGGCGTTCGACCGGCTGTACTGCAAAATGGTCAACGCGGGCGAGATCGGCGGTGTGCTGGACATCATCCTTCAACGGCTGGCCAACTTCATGGAGAAGGCCCAGCGGCTGCGCCGGCGCATCATCGGGGCCATGATCTACCCGATCGTGGTGATCACCGTGGCGGTGGTGATCGTCACCGGCATCATGTATTTCGTGATCCCCAAGTTTCAGGACATCTTCAACGACTTCGAGGTGGAGTTGCCCGGCCTGACAATCTGGCTCATCAACACCAGTCGGTGGGTCGCGGACGCCGAGCCGATTCCGGGAGCGGTGTGGATCCTCGGCTCACCGTTTCTCGTGTGGCTGTTCTTCACGCTCATCCGAAAGACCGGTCCCGGCCGGGCGGTTACGGACATCGTTCGCATCAAGATTCCGGTGATCGGCGGGTTGGTCAAGAAGACGTCGGTGGCCCGCTTTACCCGCACGCTGGGCACGTTGATCTCGGCCGGCGTACCGATTCTCGAGGCGATCATGATCACCCGCGACACCTCCGGCAACTATGTCTTCGAAAAGGCGTTGACGAAGGTGCACGATTCCATTCGCGAGGGTGAGACGTTCGCCGGGCCGTTGCGGGAGTCCAAGGTCTGCGACGCTCTGGTGGTGAACATGATCGACGTCGGCGAGGAGACCGGCGATCTCGACGCCATGCTCATGAAGATTGCAGACAACTACGATGAGGAAGTGGACGTTGCTGTGCAGAGTATGCTGAGCCTCCTTGAACCCTTGTTGGTGGTGGTGCTCGGCGTCATCGTCGGCACCATTGTGCTCGCGTTGTTCCTGCCCCTGGTGCGGATGATCGAGTCCGTTTCCACAGGCAGATTGTAGGCCAACGCCCGTTTGATTTTGACTGAATCTGGGCCGTTCCATGAGCCCGAAACCAGACCAACACGACGGACGCAAACTTCGCGGCTTTACAATCGTGGAGCTGTTGATCGTCATTGCCGTGATCATTTTGCTGCTGAGCATTGTGATCGTGGCGGTGAACGCAGCCACCCGAACCGCGCAGTCTGCAAACACCCTCACATTGATGAACTCGATGAAGCAGGCCTTGGTTCGATTCAAGGCTGATATCGGCTACTACCCGCCGGTGTTCGGCCCTCCGCCGGGGCCGGGCTTTGGGGGAAGTTCACCTGATTTTCTGCGCCAACTGTTCCCGCCACCGGACCCGGCGTCGCTGGGCTATGCAGACGATGTCCAGGACTGGTGGTCCTCGGCCGCGATGGCGGAATACCTGCTCGGATACGGGAATCATGAGCAGGACGGCTACGGCATTGTGCCTTCGAACCCGCTGATCCGCGACTGGGATCAAGAGACGCCGCCAACCGGATTCCGACATCCCGGTCGTGACGGCGTGTGGGGCGCCACGCTCAATGGTTCGATGACCGGCACGCTTGATGATCGGATGCTCCAGGGCGTCGGACCGGGCGCGATCCATGGATCGGAGCCCGCTCCCTTCGGCATCGACCAGGGCATGGTCTACGGGCCATATCTGGAACTCAAGGACGAGCGGTTGATTGCGGGCGTGATGTACCCCGGCGGAACTCTGCAGACGTACTTTCCAGGCGATGCCATTCCGGGCGGCCTCTCATTCGAAGACCTCCCCAAAGCGATTGTGGACTACTGGGGCCAGCCGATTCGCTATTTCCGTCAGGTCTATCGATCGGGTGACATCCGTTCGGTCTATCGCTCGCTGGACCCCAACGTTCCCACTCCGACGCTTGCCGATGTGTTTGTCCTTCGGCCGTTTGACCTCAAACCCGGTTCGGCGATCGACGGTATTGCAGACAACAGCCTAATCGTCCAAGGCGGAGACACGACCACCACGCACGCGCTGCGAACGGCGGAGTTCGCCCTGGTCTCGGCCGGCCCCGACCGTGCGCTCGATGCCACCACTCGTTATGACGCTCCCGATCAAAACGGCAACGATCCGGACGGCGATGGCATTAGCTTTGAGAACAAGGACAACATCGTGGAGCTTGGGCCATGAGGTCGGCGAGTCTGAGTTGCAACGAGCCCGCTCGTCCTCGAGCCGGGCGGCGTCCATCATGCTCCGCGACCGCAGGTTGTGCCGCGGACCACCCGGGCCGGGGACGGCCGGGCTCGCGTGGGCCCCGAGGCTTCACCCTCGTCGAGGTGGTCGTGGTGATCGGCATCATCATCGTGCTGGCGGCGCTGACGATCTCTGTCGGGGTAGTGGTTGTGGAAGGCTCCGAAGTACGTCAGACCGAGACCGTCCTTCGCCAGCTCGACACCGCCCTGCAGGAGTGGCAGACCCACGCTGACCGCCGCGTCACCTGGGGCGAGAACGACACGCCGCAGGATGCCGTGTACGACATGCAGATAGAGACTGGAACAGAATCGCCAGTGTTCCTGGTCACTGAGTTGCTCAACACCATCGCTCGCTCCAGCAACATCCAAAACATCGTGGCCGGGATCGATCCGGATTTCGTTCATACCTACCGCCGCGAGAAGTATCCCGAGTGGATCGCCCCGGGTGATGAGGCCGACATGGATGACACCTGGGCCGTGAACAACACAGGCCCTACCTCGTCTCTCGGCTTGGCGATCCTGGATGCCTGGGGCCAGCCCTTCCGCATTGCGCATCCGGGATGTGTGGATGGTTCGGTTGGTTGTGTCACTATCACCACTGGCGCGGTGGACGCAGATGGCACGGTACGGACAGGGATTGAGACCGCGTACGGCATTGCGAAGAACCGTCAGATCCTCTTTGTCTCGGCCGGGCCGGACGGGGAGTTTGGCAAACTTGGCGGGCTTTCGACCCCTTCAGATCTCGCGCAAACCAAAGACAACATCTACTCCTACCAGCCGGCCATGCCATGACGTTGCGTTCAGCACCAATTCAGCAGTGCCCTGCGAACCCTCTCCCCTTGCCGGGAGAGGGCAGGGTGAGGGGCGTCTGCCCGCATGCAGTCGACTGCGTTCACCCTCACCCAAACCCTCGCCCTCAGGGAGGGAGAGGGCTTCCACGCCGCTGCGCGTTCACGCTCGTCGAGCTGCTGGTGGTGATGGGGGTGATCGCGGTGTTGGCCACGCTCACGCTGGTGTCGGTGCGGGCGATCACGGACAACGCCCGGCTGTCCTCGGCCACCAACACCGTCATGGCCGCCCTGGACAACGCCCGAGCCCTGGCGATGAAGAAGAACACCATCGTGTTAGTGGTGTTCCGCCCGCGCTTCGAAGGCAACAACAAGCAGGTGGTGGAGATTGTCACGGCCAGATGGAGCGGTGAGGCCCCAACGGCATGGGTTAGTTACTCTCCTCCATTGCTTCAAGTAGTTGACCGGTTTGTTCCTATTCCCGATGTGCCGGTACGAGCGCTACCTCCCGGGACAAAGGTTGCTGGACCATCCTATGGCGCAGGTGAAGATCTTGTGTGGGTTACCCAGAGTCATCTCCCGGCGATTGATCAGTCGAGCGGTTTAGGCGAAGTTCGCGGACAACTCATCGCCGTCATGTACTCGGCAGACGGGACGACCCTCACTCGGAATTCGCAGACCGATTCCGCACGCACATTCGTTGATTTCAATAACGACGGTATACAGGACGTAGCTGGCAGTTCGATTGACTACAACATAATTCCGCCTCCAACAATTGCTGTATCTGATTTCAATGAAGCCTACTTCGATCACAGGTTTGAGAACGAGGAGACATATGTCTCGGTAGTACCCTTCGTCGCAGTGTATGACGACGACCAGGCACGCGAGACGTATGGCGACGATGACTGGAATGACCCACAGCAGTATCTGGGGGAACTTACGAACAACGATCCGAACAATCCTCCGCTTGGATACATCGCCCAGTTTGCGGATCGCATCCATTTCAACCGCTATACGGGGGTGGCGATGAAATGAGTAGAAGAAGGCATCAAGGCATCAGGGCATCAAGGCACGAAGGCATCAAGGCATCAAGGCGCTCGCACGCCTTCTCGCTGATCGAGGTGCTGCTTGCCGTGTTCATCCTGGGCGTCGGCGTGATCGCGATCGCAGCGCTCTTCCCAGCCGGGATCGCCCAGCAGCGCCAATCGGTGGACGACACCATCGGCCCGATCGTGGCCAACAACGCCCTGGCCGTCCTGCGCAGCAAGCTGCACCCGGAGCACTTCGGTTTCTTTGTGGACGGATTCGGAAATCCAGACTTTGACCCGCTACTGCCTACTATTAGGGGCGACTGGGGATGGCGTCGCCCGGCATTCTTTACAAAGCCCGCAACGCTGCCCGGCAGCGTCTCTGTCTCTGCCGGCAGCATCAGCATCTTCAATGTCGTTGCCATGGGCGGCGCCGGGGCGATCACGCCATCCGAGATCCCTCCTGCCGGGCCGCCCGATCCGCCAATCATCATCACACAGAGCGAGCGCTACTATCCGATGCGGTCGCAGTTCTCGACCGATCCCTTCCCGCCCCGGCCGCAGTACGTGTGGGACTGCATGTTCCGCCGATTCCAGGGCAAGGTCATGGTGGCGATCTTCGTCTACCGTGTGACCATCCCCGGTGGCGGCAGCGTGACGTACACCGTCCCGCCCAACTACTCCGACCCGACCGTTCCACCGCTGCCCGTGTCAATCGATCTGACCTCGTCAGGATTCCTTCCCTGGAACGGTAGTCCGTGGGATGTGTTTGGCGCTGACATCAACGATCCTTCCGACGATGCGCTGATTCCCGGGACGTATCCGGACATGGCCTACAACCCCTCCGACGCCGGACAGAGTTGGCAGGCGCCGGCTCAATGGCTGCTCGACCAGAACAACAACGTGCATCGGGTGCTCAGCGGCCGGCGCAACGAGAGTGATGGCCCGGTCGAGTTGGTGCGGCCCGTTACGTCGATGCCGAACCTTGCGGTCTACTTCCTCGACCAAACGGTAACGGACCCAACCACGGAGAACGTCGTCACCAACATCTGGTACATCCCGGTCGAGGTGAAGCTTGACACGAACACTGATGGTGAACCCGATCTGCCCGCGACCCTGACGCCGGTGTACGTGACGGTGAGGGAGTTGTGATGGTGAAGAAGGCATCGAGGCATCAAGGCATCGAGGCATCGAGGCATCTCAGCGAGCCCGCTCGTCCTCGAGCCGGGCGGCGCGGCTTCACGCTGACCGAGCTGATGATCGCGGTGGCGATCCTGATCGTGGTGATCGTGGCGACAGCCAAGCTCTTCGGGACCGTCAGCAAGGTCACCGGGCTGGGCCAGGCCTCGTCGGACATCCTCCAGGAGGCCGCGGCGATCGAACGGCAGATCCGCAACGATTTTGCCCGCCTGGCCCCGGAGGGCTTCTTCGCCATCCGCTCCGTGGCCGTGCCCAACGACATCAACGTGCCTCTGGGGCCGCTGCTCAACCCCGGCCTGCGGGATGATGACAAGATCCGCGCCGATCAGTTGGTGTTCTTCGCCAACGGCGTGCAGTCAATCCAAACCTTCCGCCAAGGCGCCGGGTCCAACCGCAAGGGACAAGGCACCGCCGCCCGCATCTACTACGGTCACGCGTTTCAGTTGCCACAGGGGGAACCGGTGAGCTTTGCCTCGGTTGGACCGGTGGGAAGCACAGGTTATGTCCGAGCTCACGATCCGGTTGTGGACGTGAATAATCCGCTCGTACCGTGGTACGGTGACCCCAATCAGTACGACATGGATTGGACGGTGTTCCGTTCGGACTCGGCCGGATCACCGCCCGATTACCACACCTCCAACGGTGGTCAGATCGACGCCACGCAACCTCCGGCCAGGCAGTGGCTGCTGGCCCGCCAGGCCGTGGTGCTTGCGGACGACGATGCTGATCCGGCGGATAGCTTCCGCAAGGTCGTGTTCCTCCTCAATAACCGCTCGACGTTTAGGATCTGGGACGACGTGATTCGCAACGGGCGAGTCGATGCCGCCGCCGGGCAACTGAACGACGTTCGACGCGACATTGTCTTGGCGCTGGTGGGAGTGAACATGGTGCCGCGCCCGTGGTGGGACAGCATGTTCGTCGATAGCAATGGAATCGGCGATCAGCGAAGCGTCATTTCCAGCGCCGTGTTCTATCCCCGGGCCGAGCGGGTGGCCCCCGGCATGCACCGCGTCGATCAGGCGCTGACCAACAACGCCCTGGCCGGGGCGTGCAGCTCCTTCATCGTGGAGTGGACCTACGCAGATGGTGTGGGCAACGTTGATTTGGATGACGATGGGATCCCGGAGTTTGTCGGGGCGCTTGTCGATCCAGCTGGCGAGCAGCCGTGGTTCGGGCTTGATCCGGATGGCAGTCGCGGTGTGTTTACCTTTGACAACTGGTACGGACCGCCCGGGCTGAACAACACCATCGACCCGGTCAACATTGAGCCGACTTCGTTGTCAACAGGCGGGATC
>JADFIM010000200.1 GCA_022566725.1 Planctomycetota bacterium | reverse complement strand
CAACATCTCGTTCGTGGCAGTAGGTGCACAGTGCAAGGACGTCACGATTACCAACGGCCACATCGAGTTCACCGTTCCGGGCCAGATCGGCGGCACGGCTCGCATGACCGGCGACATCAGCGACGACGGCCAGGCGATACGAAGGTCTCAACCACCTGTTCCAGCCGGCGACCACCGGCTCCATCGCGGAGTACGCCACGATCGAGATCACGTTCGACGAAACCGTCCTGCGTGACATCGTGCAATGGATCAAGCGAAAGGTGATGGATTCATAGCCGCGGACAAATATCCGCCCCCTCGAAGCCGGACCTGAGGAGTCCGCGACGAAGGTCCGGGTACCCGACGAAGGTCCGGGTACGCATCGATCACGAAGCGATGAGCGCGCTGCCTCTACAATGCATCCATGCACTCGAGCGTCTCGCGTGGCAAGCAACTCATCACCGAAGGCTACGGGATCGAGTCGTCGGACCTGCCGCCGTTTGAGCAGGGTCCACTTGATCCTCGCCGTTGGTTTACGCATCCCGACCGCCGCTTGGAGATCGAGATAGGCTCCGGTAAGGGAACGTTCCTGGTTCAACAATCGCCGCTTCGGCCGCAGATCAACTATCTGGGCATCGAGCGGTCGTTGGCGTATTACCGGTATGCGGCCAACCGTATGCGCCGCCGCCGGTTGGAGAACGTCAAGGTCCTGCGGGCCGACGGAGCTCAGTTCATTCGCTTCTGGTGTGCCGACGACGTGGCTTCGGTGATTCACCTGTATTTCTCCGATCCCTGGCCGAAGAAGCGCCACCACAAGCGCCGCCTGATCCAGGATTCATCGCTTCGCGAGCTTCATCGTGTGCTGCACGTCGGCGGCGAGCTGCGGCTGGTCACCGATCACGAGGAGCTTTGGAGGTGGTATGAGGATCACGCCCAGCGCCACGCGCAGTGGTTCGACCGACGCCCGTTTGAAAGACCCGAGTCAGCCGGCGCAGGCGAGATCGTCGGCACCAATTTCGAGCGCAAGTACCGCCGCGAAGCCCGGCCGTTCTATGCGATGACGCTCCAGAAGAAGTAGAGCGACGCGGATGCGCATCGCAAAGCAAACCCCGCGGGTTTCCACCCGCGGCTATTCTCCGCCCTTTTCGGCGTTTATACTTCTGCGATGCGTAAGCCAGGCACTGATCCGGACAACGTCCAGATGACCGATGTCCTGTGTGACTTCTGCCATCGTCAATGGGCGGCCGACAAGCCGATGATCGAGGGACACCATGGCAGTTGCCTTTGCGGCGAGTGCCTGACGGTCGCCTACACGGAGGTCATCCTCAACGCCAGCAGCACCGCGCCTGCCCAGTACAAGTGCCCGATGTGCCTGGAGGAAGCTGGTGACCGCGAAGCGCTGGAGAGGGCGAGCGAGGGCGGCTGGCAGAGTCCGCTTGACGAGTCGGCCGTGATCTGTAAACGCTGCATCGAACTGGCCGCACGATCCCTGGACAAGGATCGAGCCTGGGAATGGACCGCCCCCCGAAAGGGATCGCCGCGTGAGATTTGAGCGATGCGGCTGAAGGAAGTGGTGAGCGAGGCGAGTCTTGACTATGGTGCCGATGTTCTTGCTCAACCCTGGGTGAACCGATGGCTGCCGGAATCAGTCTCGCTAACAAGTGCCAGTTGGTCTTCGGCTTCGCGGTCGTGGCGATTCTTGCCGCAGCGCTGAGTGTGCCATGGGTTCGCACGCGGATGTTGGTGCGGGAGGGACAATTTGAAGCAGCTCGCCAGTTGGCCGACGCCTGGCTGGCGAAGCAGATTCAACTCAATCCCGTTGAGCTTCCCGACGGGCCGCCTCTTCGGGTCAACGAGCTGTTCGATGATCCCGACACAGCCAATTCGCTGCGGATGATAATGGTGAAGATCGATGAGATCGACACGCCCCAAGACGGCGACCCGTTCATCGCTGCCGCCCTTCGGCGGTTCCAGAAGGATGAGCAGGTCACTGAGCATACAGACACCCAGACCGTTTCCGGAAAGACCGTGTATCGCTATGCCCGGGTGCTGCGCGAATCACAGCTGCGGGCCTTGGGCAATCAGTTCTCAAGCGAGCCTTCTGATCCGGCCGGGGACGACCCGATCCGTGCTGTGCTGGTGATCGGCCGCACCAGCGAGTTTGCAGAAGGCCAATTGCTTCTCAACGACATCTATACCATCGCTGCTTGGATCGTCGCGGGGCTCCTGGCCGTGCTGGTCTTTTATCTGATCCTGACCAAGCTGATTCTCTCGCCGGTGCGCCGGCTCCGCGAAACGACTGAGAAGGTCCAAGACGGGGATCTCACCATTCGCTCGCAGATCCGAACCGGCGATGAGTTCGAACAACTGGCTGAGGGCTTCAACACCATGCTCGATCGTGTCGAGCAAAGCCAGGCTCAGCTTCGATCGATGAACGAGAGTCTTGACCTGAAGGTCTCGGAACTCTCCCAAGCGAACATAGGGCTATATGAGTCCAACCGGCTCAAGAGCGAGTTCCTGGCGAATGTTAGCCATGAGCTCAGAACGCCGTTGAACTCCATCCTTGGCTTCGCCGACGTGCTCGACGAGCTGGCGCGGGGCGATCGCCATGCCGACCCCAAGCGACTTCGGTATGTCCAGAACATCCTTACTAGCGGACGATCTCTGCTGGAGATGATCAATGAACTGCTCGAAATGGCGAAGATCGAAGCCGGGCGGATGGTGGTCAACATCGAGCCGACCAGTATCAGTGACCTGATCGAGGGGTTGGTGGCGATCATGAAACCTCAGGCGGAGGCCAAGCAGATCGCGTTGGAGACTCAGGTCGGACGGAATCTGCCGATGATCGAAACGGACCCGGGCAAGCTGCAGCAGATTCTGTACAACTTCCTCTCCAACGCGTTGAAGTACACTTCGGCGGGCGGCACGGTGACCATCTCCGCCGATCGCCTCACCCGCCAGGACAAGAGTCCCGGGGTTCGACTGGCCGTCACGGATACCGGGCCGGGCATTCCCTACGATTTGCAGGACGCGATCTTCGAGAAGTTTCGCCAGCTCGACGCCGGCCATACCCGTGAACATGCGGGCACCGGTCTGGGGCTGGCGATCTGCCGTGAGCTGGCGGACCTTCTCGGTGCCGGCGTCTCGCTGGTCTCCGAGCCCGGTCGCGGGGCGACGTTCTTCGTCGAGTTGCCCTTGACCCATCAGCCCCAAGAGCCGCAACCATTAATGGCATAAGGTAGGCCTCGGCGCCATGCGCCGGGGGTGTTTCGCGAGCGGGCTTGCCCCGCTCGATCAGCCCCGAGAGCAAGTTATCGCTGAATCAGCTTCGGGATCTCCTGATCTGCGTCCGCAAACTGCCGGCGGGCGATCGAGGCGTCGAAGCGTTTGGGCAGCGCCTGTGTCTTGAGGCGCGAAAGCAGGAACGTCACCACCGCCTCGACGACGCGCTGCGGAGGGTCGCTCCCGTCAACCGACCAGTGGTTGTAATCGGCCCACGACAGCTCAATGGTGAGGCATTGGGGCCGGGCGGCGCGGTCGCCCGCCGTTTGGACCTCAAACGACCAGCCGTTGGCGATTTCCCGCTCCGAGATGATCTCGACGAAGGCGGCCACGATGCTCTTATCGGCATAGGATCAAGCCCGACCTGCGTTCGGCGTCACGCCGCAGCCGCACTGAAATCCCTTACGGGTGATACTCCTGTGACTTGGGACTGCTTGCGCGTATGAGCTTCCTGCTTGAGACCATTCGATTGGGGTTGAAGAACCTGCGTCTGCACCTGTTGCGATCGGTGCTGACCTCGCTGGGCATTATTCTGGGAGTAGGGGCGGTGATCGTCATGGTGTCGATCGGCGAGGGGAACAAGCAGGCTGCCCTGCGCGACATCGAGGCCCTGGGGGCCACCAACATTATTGTGCGGTCGTCGCGCCCGCCGGAGGCCGCGTCGATGGGTTCGCAGGAGCGGTCATTTGTCGCCCGGTATGGGATCACTCGCCTGGACTTGCGCCGGCTTGAGTTCAATATGACCGACGCAGCGCACGTGGTGCCGCTCAAGTCCGTGGGCGGAGAAATCTCCTACCGTTCACAGCGTCTGGCCAGCCAGGTTTTCGGGATCACGCCCGAATTGCTCAAGGCCGCCAATCTGCGCATCGATCCCCGCGGGCGGTACATCACCGAGGAGGATCTCATCAAGCGGGCGCCCGTGGCGGTGATCGGGTCGGAGATCGCCCAGAAGTTCTTCCGGCTGCGCGATCCGTTGGGGGCGACCATTCGCATCGATCAGCAGGTCTTTCGCGTCGTCGGTGTGCTCAGACCGATCGGCTTGGCGGGCGGGGCGGGCTCGGCCTTGGTTGGCCGGGACTGGAACAAGGACGTGCACATCCCGCTGACCACCGCTGAAATCCAGTTCGGCGACCTCGTCGTGCGCCGGCAGACCGGCTCGATCTCCGGCGAGGAGGTCCAGTTGTCTGAGATCTATCTCACCGCCAGCTCCACCGACACCGTTCTCAACACCGCCGATCGCGTCCGGCGCCTGCTGGAGATCGGCCATCCAGAATTCAACGACCTCCAAGTTATTGTGCCGTGGGAGCTGCTGGAGCAACTCAAGAAAACGCAGTTGGTCTGGAACATCGTGCTCATTTCCATTGCTGCGATCAGCCTTCTCGTTGGAGGCATCGGGATCATGAACATCATGCTGGCCTCCGTCACCGAGCGTACCCGAGAGATCGGCATCCGCCGGGCGCTGGGCGCCACACGAAGGCACATCGTCGCACAGTTCCTCGTGGAGACGGGCTCGTTGACCGCGGTGGGGGGGGTGCTCGGCGTCGTGTTGGGCGTGGGCATCTCGATCGGGGTCGGACGGGCGCTGCCCTGGCTGCTGGGTTTGCCTCTCCTGCGCAGCTACTTTGAGACGACGGTGACCGTGGAGACGCAGGTAACCACCTGGTCGATCGTCGTGTCGTTCCTGGTAGCTACGATGGTGGGACTGATCTTTGGCATCTATCCGGCGGTGGTCGCCAGCCGCCAGGACCCGATCGTCGCGCTGCGCCACGACTGATCCGCCACACCGCCCCTTGCGGATCTGCGCGTCGCGCCGCTTGCGGCTTCGCGCGGCTCCTGTCTGCGGTACACCAACACATCACCATTTCCCCAATCCACCCAACCATCGAACCGCTCTACCAACACGTATCCGCCTTGCTCAAGCATCTCATCTCGTTCTTGGCTGACATGTTTGGGGTAATACAAAACGATCCATTCGGGTTTGACGTCTCGCAGCTTCTCGAAGAGATTCGCCCCGTGATGCAGACTGTATTGCGGCCGCAGATCACCCAGGTAAATATCCATGACCCGAT
>JADFIM010000199.1 GCA_022566725.1 Planctomycetota bacterium | reverse complement strand
GACCCGCCCTGCGAGGGCTGCCTGCCGGGCTTCGCCGTGGCGGACATCGCCGGCGCGGCCTTTGGCCCGCCCGATGGGTGTGTGGACTCGGCCGACCTGACGAAGCTGCTGGGCCAGTGGTGCTCCGTCGTCGGCGGCAACCCCTGCGGCACCTGCGGCCCGTAGCTGCGCGACGCCCTGCCCGGCGGACTTCGATAGAGACAGTCCCGGCGCGCCGGGATCGGCATCCTCGACTTGTTGAGGTTGCTGGCCGCCTGGGGTCCGTGCCCCTATCCCTGCTCCTTGTAAAGCCGCGACCATCGGCCGCGGTCTTCTCTTCAGAGCCGGGGTGTGGCGGCCGGGCCGGCTGCGGCCGAAATACGCGATAATCGTTCGCTATCCCGGTCATTTCAGCCCCGGCTGGCCAGAAATCCTGTGATATCCTCCTTGTAACCCGCCAGAGTTGATGTATTATCGATCGTGCAGGGCCGACGACAAGGCGGCTCCGTTGCCTTCGTGTCGCACGTGCCCAGACATGATGCAATGACCTGTTGGAAAGGAGATTGGACCGATGAACCAATTACGCACCCGTACCAGAGGCGCTGCGACTTGGGCCGGGCTGGCCGCGCTGGCAGTCGTCTCCACGCTGTTGAGTCAGTGTGTCCGCCAACAGAGAGGGCCCGAAACCGAACATACCGCCGGGTAAGCGGACGGCCGGAACGCCTGCATCTGCTGCCGCGATTCCGCATCCGCCCGGGTCGTCCATTTCACGTTTCGGCTCGGGCGGCAACCAGGGCGGCGTGGCGGGCGGCGATCTGGCGCCGGTCGGGTTTGAGCCCGCCGAAGGATTCGCCCCAGGTTTCATCGATGGCCAGGTCGGATGGCGGGCCTTCGCCGCCGGCATCGCTGAAGCTCATGTCGAAACCGTCAACCCCGCCACCGGCGTTCAACACCTGCAAATTGCCAATGATCCGGGCAACCCCAGCGGCACGACCACTGGCGCGTTCAGTCCCAATCTCGGCAATTGCGACGATACGACCTTCACCACGGTTCTCGTGGACGTCAACATCAGCGCCCTAGGCGGCGCGGACTACGACGTGGTCCCCCAGGCGCCGACCCAGGGCTTACTCACCACCCGTGTGGTATTCAGCAATACGGGCGACATCCTGGTTCTCGATGACATTGGCGCCGGCTTGGTGTTCGTTGACACCGGCGCGGATTGGATTCCCGGCCAATACGTGACGCTCAGGATCGTCGTTAGCAGCTCGGGAGCAGGGTTGCTCCGATACTTCTACCCGTCCAACACTTTTATCTACAACGGTGTCGGCGGTCTGATCGCAGGCACGTCGGTGGAAGAGTTGGTTATTCTCTCAGATAATGCCAATGTCGGTGATGTCGGCGACTTTGACAATGTGTCCATCACGTCAAATGCGCCGTGCACTCCCTTGGGCGCGTGCTGCAATGCCGACGGATTGGGTGGCTGCAATGACGAGCTGACCCAAGCCCAATGCATCGCGACGGGGACCGGTGTGTACCAAGGCGACAACACCGTCTGTTCGGTTTGTTTTCCTTTGGCATGTGGCCCAGGCGCCGGTCCCTGCAACGTCCAACACCCAACGCCCGGGTGTGACGACGAGGTCTGTTGTGCTGCCGTCTGCGCCGCCAATCCGTCATGCTGCTCAGACGATTGGGACGCCCTGTGCGTTTTTACTGCGTCGAAACTTTGCCCGGTGCCCGGCGACCCGGTCTTCATCGCGACCGGGCCGAGTTCAAGCCTTGATGGATATCTCGATGTCTCTCCGGACGTCTTTGGCTCCTACGCGAGCGCGGGCTTCGGCGGCCAGGCAGATCACTACAATCCGGTCGGCCCGGCCGGTTTGCAAGAAGCCGCCTTTTCCAGCGGGTTGTACCTGTTCGTGGGGGACACGCAGCGCGAGTTGCTCAGCGACAATGACCAGTGGCAGGGTGTCTTCCCCGGCGATGGTTCACTGGACAGAATCGTCACCGCCGCTAACTCGGCCAGCGATACGAATGGCGACGGCGTCAATGACACCTTGACCAGCGGGTTCAATGTCTCCGGTGGCGATACCGACCTGTCGTTCGACGTCACGCAGCATGTCGAGCGGATCATTCCTCTGGGCGGCAACCCGGTCGCCATCCTTACTCAGGACTACACGATTACCAACAACAGCACCTTGCCCATCGACTTTGAGCTGGTCAGCACCTTCGACGGCGACCTGCTTTGGGTCGGCGACTTCGAGGACGACACCGTCGGCACCGGCACCAACGGTTCGCCGGGGGTGGACCGATACGTCTATGAGGGTGAGGTCGGCCAGCCCGCAACCGCCATCACCATCAGCAGCCCGACAGGTGATGCGTACGCCGGCAGCAAGCTCGGCATTAACCCGGCTGGGGGCCCACCCTGCCCTGACTATGGCTTCGGAACCGACGTGCAGGTCTGGGAGGCCTACGGCATCCCGGACTGCTGGCGGAACCACATTGCCGCCGTCGGGTACGACACTGACGGCGAAAGCGGTGGGTCTCCGCCGAACTGCGGTGCCCCCTGCGACGCCCTGGCCCTGTTGGAGATTCCCGTTGCGCTCGCAGCCGGCGCCATGACCACCGTCACCGTCACGCACACCTACGGCGCCAACGCGCCCGTTGGTGGGGGTTTGCCCTGCCCGTGGGATCTCAACGGCTCAGGCGACGTCGGCATCCTCGACCTGCTCGCGCTGCTGGCGGCGTGGGGTCCGTGCCCGGCACCCTGCCCGCCGGACTTCGATGGCAGCGGAACCGTTGACATCTTCGACCTGCTCACCCTCATAGCCAACTGGGGCGCCTGCCCGTAACCAAAGCGCTCCAGTCCACCTCAACCCATTTCCCCCGGCTCTCTCCCAGCCGGGGGTTTCTTTTTGCCCCGCTGTCCTTGGTCCGAAGATCGTGCCATTGGCGACCATCAACCGCTCCCTCTTTGTAGAGCCGCGATCAGCGGTCGCGGCCCTGTGCGCATCGGCAGCGCAGGTGTTGAGCCTGTCAGATGAACGCGTTGCCAGGCGTGTCAGGCCAACACCTGACTCCAGCAGTGCGGACCGACTTCTCTTGCGTGGGGCCGCCCCAGTCCGACGTGCGAGTTACGATTGGTCAGCGGTTGCTTGCACCGTATCGGCTCCGTAGACGCGCTCCCCCGGGGGCCATTTGGTGATCGTCACATCGAGATAGTCGATGCGCGGCGGCGCATCCTCAGACCGATAGGCCAGGGAATGCTTGAGGAATGTCGCATCGTTTCGCTTGGGGTGATCGGTGCGCTGATGCGAACCACGGGATTCCGTGCGGGCTAGGGCCGAGTGAGCGACCGTTTCGGCAACCTCGAGCATGAACTGAAGCTCCAGGGCTGCGGTCAGCTCGGTGTTGAAGCAGTTGCTGCGGTCATCAAGGTGGATGTCGTGACACCGCTCGCGGAGGTCGGCCAGCATGGTGCAGGTCTGCTTCAGCGAGCTTTGATCGCGGTAGATGCCCGCTCCTGATTCCATCGCGTAGTACATGTCGTCCCGGATCGCCGCAATGCGCTCGTCGCCGCCTTCTTTGCGCAAGTAATCGCGAGCAATGCGGTCCTGCTCGTCCTTGGCCTGGGCTTGGAGCACGGTGGTTCGCCCAGCGGACCCTACCCCCGGAAGTTCGCGCGCGAGCTGTGCGGCTGCATGCCCGGCACGAGCCCCGAAGACCAGGATCTCCGTAAGCGAGTTGGAGCCGAGGCGGTTGGCGCCGTTGACGCTGACACAGGCGCACTCGCCCGCTGCGTAGAGCCCGACCAACGGCGTGGCGCCATCGATGTCGGTATGAATCCCGCCCATCATGTAGTGCACCACCGGCCGAACCGGAATCGGCTCCTTCACCGGATCGATCCCGGCATAATTCGTCGCCAGCTCGCGCACAAAGGGCAGCTTGCGGTCGATCGTCTTCTTGCCGAGGTGGCGAATGTCCAGGTGCACGACGTCTCCGAAGGGGCTGGCGATGGTGTTGCCCTTCTCCTGCTCGTGGACGAACGCCTGGGAGAGCTTGTCGCGCGGCCCCAGCTCCATGGTGAGCTTCTGGGGGTGGCGCGGGTCGGTGATGTCCAGCGGCTCGCCGAGGTTGTAGTCCTTGAGGTACCGCTCGCCGTGCTTGTTGAGCATGATGCCGCCTTCGCCGCGGGCGGCTTCGGTGATGAGGATGCCCGTGCCCGGCAGCCCCGTCGGGTGGTACTGGACGAACTCCATGTCCTTGAGCGGCACACCGGCTCGATACGCCAGGGCCATGCCATCGCCGGTCTTGATCGCCCCGTTGGTGGTGAACGGAAAGATTCGCCCGGCCCCGCCGGTACAGAGGATCACCGCCTTGGCGGCAATGAGCCGAACCAGGCCGGTCCGCAGCTCGATCGCCACCACCCCCCGGCACCGGCCGTCGTCCACGACCAGACGGGTCACGAACCACTCGTCGTAGCGCACAATCCGCTCGTACTTCAATGACGTCTGAAACAGCGTGTGCAGCAGATGGAACCCGGTCTTGTCAGCGGCGAACCAGGTGCGCTCGATCTTCATCCCGCCGAACGGTCGCACGGCAACGTGCCCATCTGGCTCGCGGCTCCACGGGCACCCCCAGTGCTCGAGCCGGATCAGCTCGCCCCGCGCTTCCTGCACCAGCGCTTCCACCGCATCCTGGTCGGCCAGCCAGTCCGAGCCGCTGATGGTGTCGTAGGCGTGCTCGTCAAGGCTGTCATTGTCTTTGATGACCGCTGCCGCGCCACCCTCCGCGGCCACGGTGTGACTGCGCATCGGGTAGACCTTCGACACGACAGCCACAGACAGGCCGGGATCACACTCGGTCACGGCGATCGCCGCCCGCAGCCCCGCGCCTCCGCCTCCAACGATCACGATGTCATGCTGTAGGGCCTCTGACATTCACCTCACCGACAAACCACGGCGTAGAGCGGCGTACCCCCCGAAAATGAGCGACATACCCTAGCGGAAGCGACGATAAAATGCCACGGCCAATGTCCGCCGAATGGCCGGGACCGGCGTCCAGCTAAGGCTGGACGGTCTCGGCTCGTTCACGCACAACGAAATCGGCGGCCATTGCCGGTCCTCGAATTTCGCAGCCGAGCTCACGCAACCAATCGGCAAGCATGTGATTGCAGTTTTCAAAGAGATGGAACGCCGTCTCACCATGCACGAAGCTGAGGTCATAAAGTGGCTGATAGTGCAAGGTCTCGCTGCGCTGCTCGAATTGTGAATGAAGCTCTGCGGACAGTTCGCTTGCCCTTTGTGCGCTGACGGTGACTTCGAGAACGTGTTCGCCCGCGACGACGCCCAGGATAGCCTCGCGGTTGGATTCAACATACAGTGTTCGTTGT
>JADFIM010000198.1 GCA_022566725.1 Planctomycetota bacterium | reverse complement strand
CAACCGCCCGCCCGTCCTTCAACCGGCCGCAGATCATGCAGGCCAACGCGACAATCTCACCCTGCTCTGGGGGCGCGAACAACGCCGCTCGAATGGCTTCGATCTCGCTCTCTAAGCCGAGCTTCACCATCGCCTCCGCCAGCTGAAGATTGACCATCTTGACCCTCGCCTCGTTGGCGCGCTGCATGCCTTTGCCAACCGCCTGTCGAATCATGGGAGCCGCGGAGGGATCACCCAACTCGCCCAGGACCAAGGCAGCGTTGGCTCTCACCTCAGGGTCGTCGCTGACGATCATCGCCGACAGGGGCGTGGGATCAACACGCTGCCCACAGCGCTTGAGCCCGAAGATCGCCGATGCCTGCACCGAGAGTGATTCGTCACTCAGCAGCGGCTCCAGCAGGTGGGCAAGCTGCTCCATCCGGAAGTTCCCGATGGTCATGGCGGCGACGAACCGCACGCCGCGGTTCTCATCGACAACTCCTCGACGCACCACCGGCTCCAACTGGGCGGGCGCATGGTGCAACGCTTCAATCGCATTGGCTCGCAGAAGCCCGTTGGTAGACTCCGCGGCCTGCAGGAGCACATCGATCGCCGCTTCATGCAAGTCCTCGGGGACATCGATGGCCGACACCTGATCGACGCTGGGCATAGGCGTTCGGCCCCGGCCGATCGGCGACTGCGAACTCGATTCTGCTTTGGTGCTCCACGGTTGTCCAGTGTTCTTGAGACATCCGCTGAGCATGGCCAGCACACATGAACACGCAATGCCACACACCATCAGGTTTCTCATGTCGCTGATTCCCCCTTCCTGGAGATCATTGTGCATCCAGCGAGTGCCACTGTTGCGGCCAGACAAGCCCAGGGCCACACTTCCCCCACTGCTCCGTACAGGGTACTTCGAGAATCCAGTTGGAGTTCGGCCGCGAGCCAGCCGGCCCGGCGCCCCACACCGTATCGGCCCTCGCCGACTGAGCGCGTGATCGCTCCCGTCGAATTGATGGCCAGGCTCAGCCCCGTGTTCACCGCCCGGACCATGGGCACACGGTTCTCGATGCAGCGAAAGCGGGCGATTTGTGCGTGCTGCTTGCGTCCGGCGTCAAACGAAGTGAACCACCCGTCATTGCTAAGGTTGACGAAGATGTCCGCCGTCTTGCGTCGGCCGGAGTAGATCATCCTCCGGCAGACCCTGGCGACCGTATCCTCGAAGCAGATGGGGGTGGCGAGGATCAGAGAGGCTTGAGGCTTGAGGAGGCTTGCGGCTTGAGCACCATCGCTACGAGGAGTCCAGCGCAGTGTAACGCGGTTGATGGCGCGGCTGGCGTCAAGGTTGAAGCTCATACCTTTGGCGCCGACGGCCAACATTTTGTCCTCCAGCCACGGCCAGTTGGAGATGTAGGGCATTGTCTCGCCGAAGGGCGTGAGGAACACCTTGTCATAGCGCTGATAGGGCGGATCGCCGTCGATCAGATACGCCGAGTTGTATTTCGCCTGCCACCGTGGCATGTCGTCAACGGTTTCCAGGCCGACGTAGGCAGGACTTCCGACCAGCATCGGCGTCTTCAGCTGCTCCGAAAGCTCGACGAGCGCAGTGGAGAACAAGTCACCCGGGAAAAAATCGCCCTCAACCAACGTCCGAATCGCCTCAGGCTCAAGACCGAAGCCGGGCAGCATCGTCTCCGGCCAGATGACCAGATCGACGTTTTTCCCGCTCGCGATCACTTCGTTGTGCGCCTGCCGTGTCAGGTCGATGAAGGTGCGGACATCATCGACTTGGCGCTGCGGCTCCCAGGCAATCTTGTTGTCCTGGGCCAGATTCGTCTGAATCACCAGAAGCGACGGAGCCGGCATGGCCACGTCAGCCTGCCGGAGCCGCCAGAGCCCGTACCCAAGGTTTCCGCCGTGAACAGCCAACGTCACGATTCCGACAACGACCAGTCTTCGAGCCGGCCATTGCCCCACGTGGACCCGAGCCAGGTCCACCACCGATCCCGCGACCATTGCTACGAGGAAGCTCAAGAAGTAGGTTCCGAAGAGGTCGGCGGACTGAGCCAGAATCGGCCACTCAATGGTGGGATGAGCGAGAATGAACCACGGGTAGCCGTCGAACAGGAACTCGCCTCGAAGGCACTCGATCCCGACCCACACCACTGGCACCACGACGGTCATCGGCCAGGCGCGCAGCCCGCGGTGGCGACTGATGCGCCTGATGATCCATACGAACAGCGCTGTATACAACGACAGATAGGCACCGAGCAGTGGATATCCCATCGCGGTCACTGCGATGAGCCACTGATTGATCCACAGCCACATCGCCCATTGGACCACGAGCACGGTGAGCACGGCGCGACGCGTCGAGCGGGCATTGATCGCCAGCCAGACCAGTGGAACGACCGAAATGAACGTCACCGGCCAGAGTCCGATTCCGGGAAAGGCCGCGGCGAACAGGACGGCATGGGCGATCGCCAACGCCACGGTCTTGGCCATGGAGTGAACGTACGGGGACTCACAGACAGGCACCCGCGACCGCTGACCGTCATTTACCGGCATAGTCGATGATGCGACTGATCTCGCTGCGCAGTTCGCTGCGCTCTACGACACGATCCACAAATCCGCATTCGAGCACGAACTCGGCCCGCTGGAACCCTTCGGGCAATTCCTGGCGGATCGTCTGCTGGATCACGCGAGGTCCGGCGAACCCGATCAACGCTTTGCGCTCGGCGAGAATCACATCACCCAGCATCGCAAAGCTCGCCGTCACGCCGCCGGTCGTGGGATCGGTGAGCACCGAGATGAATAGACCCCCCTGGTCGTCAAACCGCGCCAGAGCAGCGGTGGTCTTGGCCATCTGCATCAACGAGAAGCCTGATTCCATCATCCGCGCCCCGCCTGAGCAACTCACGATCACCAGCGGCAAATCGCGATCGGCAGCAAGAAGAATCGCCTGAGTGATCTTTTCGCCAACGACCGAGCCCATCGACCCCCCGAGGAATTCAAAATCCATGCACGCCAAGATGACCTTCCGACCCTTGATGAATGCGGCTCCTGTCTGCACGCCGTCATTCTGCCCGGTTCCCTTCTGGGCATCGGCGAGACGTTTGGTATACGGTTTCAGATCAACGAAGTTGAGCGGATCGACCGGTGTCATGCGCTCATTGAACGGCTCAAAGCTTTCCGGATCCACCAACTGCCGGATGCGCCGCAGGCCGGAGACGCGAAAGTGGTGATGACATTCCGGACAGACCCACAGGTTGTTCTCAACCGATTTGCGGAACAGGATCGCCGCGCAGTCGGGGCAGCGGATCCACAGCCCTTCAGGAACGGCCTTCTTTCCTTTGGGGGCAAGCTCAGGGCTGTCGGCCCAGGTTCTGTTTGGCGCCTGAGTCATGGGAATCGATCTCGTGAGGTGCTCAGCTCCTATGGTCGCCGATCTCCAGCCGCAGGTCCAGCTCCATCAATGACATGGCCCCATCGGCCCCCGCCGGAAATGCCACCATGCCGCGCACCGCCTCGGCCCGGGATGCTACGCGCGACCTTGAGGATTCTTCGGCAACAGGGGCCATGCCTGATCAGGAGTGCGAAAATTGGGCCTTGGCGACCTCTTCCAGCCAGTCGATCATCTCCACCGCGAGCGTGTACCGCTCGATGCGGGGCCGTGCCCGCACCAGAGCCCACGCTTCGGTCGGCGGGCGATCAGCCAACCAGCATCGCAGCAGCCCAAGTCCCAACGTAGGCAATACCACGGCCACTTCACCGCTGCGACAACGGCTAAGCATCTTAGCCACCGCTAAGAACATGCGCGCTCGAGCGTCGGCCACTTCTTCCCCTTCCGGCGGTAATAGCGAAACCGGGTCATCCTGCCATTGCCGATAGCGCTTCGGGTACCGCTCGGCGAAATCGTGCTCGGTCAGCCCGTCAAGCACGCCAAGATCGACCCCGGCCAGTTCCGCCATCGACTTGGTCTTGGCACCGACGGCCTTGGCAACGATCTGAGCGGTCTCCGTGGCGGCTTCGTCCGGCGAATGGTGGACGGTCGCAATCCCGGCACGCACTAGGCAAGCCGCGTCCTCAGTCACGGCGACACGTCCCGCCGTGCTCAACGGAAGGTCGGTGCGCCCGTGAAGACGTCCTTCGGCATCCCATGCGGTTTCACCGCACTGGATCAGGCTCAGCACGATAGACTTTCGCTTCGAGGCCACTCACCGCCTCCCTGTCAAGATGCCGCCGGGGCTGCGCAGGGCAGTGATCGCCGCAGCGTAGTCGGCTGCATTAAAGATAGCCGACGCAGCCACCAGGATGTCGCAGCCGGCATCACGAGCGGCCGGCGCCGTCTGGGCGTTGATGCCGCCGTCGATCTCCAATCGCTGGTCAGCCCGAAGCAATGGCCTGATTCCCTGGGCCTTCTGGAGCACCGCGGGCATGAAAACTTGGCCGGAAAACCCAGGGTTCACGCTCATCACCAGGACGAGATCGACGTGTTCAACAAAGTCCATGAGCCGCGATACGCCCGTGGGCGGGTTGATCGCCAGCCCGGCGGTCATCCCAGCACTATGGATCGTTACGGCCAGAGCGATCGGATCCGGCACCGCCTCGACGTGGAACGTGATGTGATTCGCCCCGGCCTCGGCGAACGAATCAACGAACTTCGCAGGATCGGTCACCATCAGATGTACATCGAGAAAAGCTTCGGGGAGCGTCCGTCGAAGAGACCGGCACATGCTCGGCCCCATCGTCAGGTTCTCCACGAAATGCCCGTCCATCACATCGAAGTGCAGCAGGTCGGCTCCCGCCTCCATTGCCAACCGCGCCTCGGCTCCCATCTGAGCGAAATCCGCCGATAGAACTGACGCGGCGATCATCGGTGTCCTGGTCGGTCTGGTAATGAGATTGTCGATTGACATGCTCTACGCCTGCGAAGCCTCACACGGCCGCGTATCAAAGACAACGGCGCGGCGCCGAACGCCGCGCAGCATAACCGAATCGCCAGGTTCGATGAAACTTCAACTCGTGGGGGAGTCGGATGGAATTCGCTGGGCCGCCTCCTGGTAACTGCTCAACACTCTCTTGTAGCCGGCCTTGGCTCGGGGGTGAGCGATGAAGTACGCACGCGTCTGCAGGTCGATGGCGGTTTGAAGATCGCCACGGTGGAAACGAACCAGAGCCAGCGTGGCCAGCGACTGCGGATCATCGCGTTCGACGAGCTGTTGCGCACGGTTGGCGGCCTCCAGGGCAACCTCCAAGTCGCGATGCTCCCGCTTGATCTTGGGATCAGATATGATCTTGGCGGCCAACATGCGCAGGGCGTCGGCATCGTCGCGGAACAACCGGCCGGAAAGTTCATCTCGGGCATAGGCATAGGCCGCATCCGGATCGGCCATATCGACGATCAT
>JADFIM010000197.1 GCA_022566725.1 Planctomycetota bacterium | reverse complement strand
CGACCGACAACGGGGCCATCAGCTCGGCCTTCAGCTACGCCTTTTGGTACCGCGATCTGCCGGGCATCAACATGTCAGCCTCCCACACAATCACGCTCACCCGCCAACCCGACGGCATGTACGTCTACGAGACCAACGACTTCTATCCGATCGACGGCGGCCTGCTGGGCGACGGAGACGACAAGCACAACTTCTACTTCACCTATGAGATCGTGGCCCAGTTCAGCTACGACGCGTCCGCAGACCAGATGCTCCACTTCAAGGGTGACGACGACGTTTGGGTCTTCATCGATGGGAAGCTGGTCATCGACCTCGGCGGCGTCGTGGGCAACCAGGAGCAGAGCATTGATCTGGACCGGCTCGGTCTGACGGACGGCCAGACCTATTCGCTTCATTACTTCCACGCTGAGCGGCACCAGCCCAAGAGCCAGTTTCGCTTCCACACCAATATTCCGTTGAGCAGCGCGCAGCTGCCGACGGTCTCCGCCCTGTTCGATTGACCAACCGCGGATTGCCCGACTGACTCGACGGGCGCCGCAAGATCGGACTTCTTCGCCGACCCCTCTGGTTCTCCTTGTCAGCTCGACGGCCTGGGCTTCATCAGCCCAGGTCGTCTTTGGCGCGCGGCGCGCAGTGACCGATAACGCGTCCTGTGGAGCCCGAGGTCATCTACGACGCAGATCCGGAGCCCGCAAGTGCGCGTCCGATTACGCCGAAAGACCTAGCGAAGGTCTATCTTGGCAAGCGAGAGTGTGGTGTGAGCTCAACAAGAGTCGCCATAGAGCTGCTGTACGACCGCATGGACGTCGTGGCGCTGGAGGGTGGTCGCGCATGGGCCAGCCAGCGGACCCCGATCACCCTCGGTCGTGACGCGCCCGCGTGGGTTGAGGCGGTGCGAAGCAGCGGCCAGACGCTGCGAGCGGTCCTTGCCCAGCTCGGCGTTAGCAGCGCCGGGGCGGTGGTGGTGTATCGCAGCCCGACCCAGTCGGTCGATCTGGCCAGCTTCCAGCTTCGCTCCAAGGCACAGGCGAGCGAGGCGGCGCTGCTCAGTGTAGCTGAATCGGTTCCCTATCCGGTCAATACCGCCATCTGCGCCGCCGAGGTGGTCGGGTGTGACCGCACCGCGGCGAATCGTCAGACGCACGTCGTCGTCGCCGCCGAACGAGACGACGTCGCCGGAGCCGTCGTGCAGATGGTAGAGACGGCCGGTCTGAAGTTCCTCTCCGCCACCCCGATTGACGCGACGATCATTGCCCAACTGGTCCGTCAGGTCCTGCGTTACGGCGGGTCGTTGCGCGGATGGCTGCACATTGGCGAACGCAGCTCGTTTTTTGTCGTCGGCGGGCACGGTGATGTGCGCTTCGGGCGGTCCATCGCGCTGGGCCTGGAGACGATCGCGCAAAGCCTTACCCGTCCCTTTCGACTGTCCGGGCAGGACGATCCGGTCGAGCTGGACTCTGGCACGGCCAGGAGGATTCTTCACCAGCATGGCATTCCCGGCCCCAACGAGATCGTCCATGAGCAACTCCAACTGACTCGGCGCCACATCATGCCGCTCATGCAGCCGGTCCTCCAGCGCTACATTATCGAGCTGCGCCAGTCGTTGCGGTTCGCGTTGCCCCCAGAGGAGCGGGCGTCAATCGCGATCACCATTACCGGACCGGGTTGCGGGATTCCTGGCCTGGCTGAGCTGATAGCCGAGGAGCTTCGCCTTGATGTCTCTGCTCTTCCACAGTACGCGGGATATGACTATCTCGTACCGGCGGCCCAGGGCAGCGAATTGATCGAGGCGGTCCGCGACGTTCGATTTCTCTTGCGACTGAACCTCCAGCCGCGTGAGCTGGCGCACCGTCGGCGGGTTGGTCGTTTGCGCCGCTGGCTGTGGACAGGTGTGGCGGCGGCCCTGGCAGTGGTGGGCGCCGATGGAATCAGCTTCCAGGCGCGGCTGGGCGATGCGCGGATGGAAGCGGCGAGTCTAGCTACTGCGACCGCCGGCGTCGAAGCTTATCAAGAGACACATGCACGTCTGCTTGCGGCCGTCGCGGCTATGGACAAGCTGGAAGGAACCATCACGGCTGAGGTCGGCGCTCGAATCAGTTTCCGTGCGATCTTACAGGAGTTCAGCCGTCTTACGCCCGGTACGGTCCGCCTCACCTCCATCCGGTTCCAGCGAAACGACGGCGGCATGATCGGCGAGGTCAGTGGTCACGCTGGCGAGGCGGACCCGGCCACGGGGCAGACCGAACTTGAGCCGTTCATTGAAGCCCTCAAGAGCAGCCCGCTGCTCGATGATGTGATGCTTACCAGCGTTCAGCTGGACTTGTCCGGACCAACGAAAGGCCAACGGTTTCAGCTGAATGTCCTGGCCGTGGCGGCTCCCGACTCGGTGCAACTGCACAAGATCGCCGCCGCGGAGGGAGGGAAGCAGCGATGAGGGTGCTGATAGATCGTGAATTTGTCGTCCACGTTGTGATCGCCTTGGCCGTCTGCATTGGCGCGTGGATGTTTCTTGTCGATCCCAAGGTCCAGCAGTTGCACGACGTTGAAGCCATTATCGAGCAGCGCCGAGCGCGGTTCTCGGCGATGAACGATGCGGTCATTGAACAGCTTGCAATCCAGGCGGCGACGATTCGAGCCCGCAGCGACGAGATCGAATCACGAGGCCGGCTCGCCACAGACACCGCGCTGATGTACGGATTGATCATGGGTCTCGCGGATAAACATGGGGTGCAGGTTCAGGCTCTCCGGCCGCAGGTCGAGTCGAAGTTAAGGCTCGACCAGCGGATCTTGGTGACACGGATCGATGTTACGATGAAGGGCAGCTTCGAGAAGATCGCGTCCTTCCTCGGGGCCCTGGATGGTGCTCCGGCATACATTCGACCGTCTTTGTTGCACATCACCCCGAATCAACAAGGTGGCCGGCCGATCGTCGGAATGCGCCTGGGCTGCGAAGCGCTCAGCTTTGCCTTGCCCGAGGCGGTGGCTGGCGTGAGAGGTGTCCGCGATGATGACGCGTGACGCGAAGCGCAGACTCGCCACCATTGGCATGTTTATCCTGCCGGTGGTGTTGGTCAAGGTTGTCGCAGTGCCGATGGGCCATCGTGGTCCGGCTGAGGCGGAGGCGTCGCACACCCCCACGCAGGTCGTGGCGATCCCACGCGTGGCTGCTGGACCGCAGTGGTCCGAGCAACAACGCGCTGCTGCCCAACACCGCGACTATCTGCGTACGCAGCCGTTCGGTCCCACGCCGCTGTATTATGACCCGCCGCAGCCGCCCGATCGCAGCGGATCGTCGGACACGCTTGGGCATGTTGCCGTGCAGATGATCATGTCCACAGCGTCCGGTGACCTTGCGCTGATCAACGGCAAACGGTATCGCACCGGCGACCGGCTCCGCGACGCCGGCTGGATCGTGAGCGAGATCAACGCGTCCTCCGGGTCGGTGACGTTGAAGCATCCTGCCTCCGACCGGAGCGTCATTGTCTCGGTTCGGGGCGGCCGCTGAAGGGCACAACGGGTTCGGAACCGTAATCATTGAGCGTATGACGTGCTAAACCTCGACGGTCTTGAGTGATTGCGCCGTCGTGATCTCGCCTGCGGTCTTGCTTTGAACTTCCTCGACGGTCGTGCCGGGCGCCAGCTCGGTGAGCTCGAAACGCGCCCGGTCGGGGTTCATCACGAGCACGCACAGATCGGTGATGATGAGGTCAACGCACCGCTCGCCGGTGAGCGGCAGCGTGCATTTGGGAATCAGCTTGGCGTCGCCTTTCTTGGTGGTGTGCTCCATCATGACGATGACCTTCTTGACGCCGGCCACGAGGTCCATCGCTCCGCCCATGCCCTTGACCATCTTTCCGGGGATCATCCAATTGGCGAGATCACCGTCCTGGCTGATCTCCATCGCGCCGAGGATGGCGACGTCGATGTGTCCGCCGCGGATCATCCCGAAGGAGTCGGCGGAGGAGAAGAAACTGTGCCCCGGCACGCCGGTGACGGTCTGCTTGCCGGCATTGATCAGGTCCGCATCGACTTCATCTTCATAGGGAAATCGCCCCATCCCGAGCAGGCCGTTTTCCGATTGCAGCCAGACGGTGATGTCGTCTGGGATGTGATTGGCTACCAGCGTCGGCATCCCGATGCCGAGGTTGACATACATCCCGTCGCGAAGCTCCTGGGCCGCCCGTTTAGCGATTCCATTGCGATCCAGTGGCATTGTTGTCGTCCCGTCGAAGGCCTTGCGATGCGATACTGTAACGCGCCTGTTGCACTGCACAAGAGCCGCGACTGGAAGGTCGCCGGGCGGGTGCCTTCGGCAAAGAGCGTGGTCTTCGCTTACTGCCCCTCAGGCGGCGTAGCTCAGGATTTCGACTTCCGCGCCCTTCTTCACAGCCGCTTCCGCTCGTGCGAGTAGTTCGTCAGTGACCGCCTGGGTCAGGTAATACTCGCCACAGTTATCGCAGACATCCGCGGGAACATCCTTGACGATGACCGTGCAACCGCCGCGCTGAAGCGTGACCGTCGTGTGGCCAGGCTTGGTCTGCCCGTGCTTGCAGATCACGCAGGTCATGATTCCTTTCTTGCCGTCAAATCGTCTGTCCACAGGTCCGGATCGGGCTCGTACGCTGTGACCACGTATCCAGTCTGCGACTCTTCATCGTAGGCCAGCACGACGTGTATCGGCCGATCGTGGACAAAGCCTAGGATCAGTCGGCTTGGGAGCGGCTGATCATCAGGATATTCAGCGACGGGCTTGCCGCCTGCGATTACGGCCTGTACATCATCCGAGCTAATGTTCCTGGCAAACATCTGCCGGACTGCGTGACCCGTGAAAACAAGCCGCTTTATATCGTGGTGCATGGATCGTCCTTCCGTTGCTCGTTGGCAACGTATTTGCGGACGATCCCGCCGCGGGTGGTTACTGAGGTGGGCGATCCGGCCCTGGTCAGCGTGACCACCATAACGATCACGCCGAAGCTTGAGAAGTATACTGCCTGGCTCCGCCTGGAGCAAGTCACGTAGCGAGGAAACTCGCCACGCCGACCGAGTCAGGACCACGGGGACGGTGGACATGAGCCGAGCACCCGAGCCGTCTGCCCGATAGTCGATCGCCCGTTCCGGCGGCGTCGATTGTCCCACACCCGTGCATTGCCGGGCATCGCCGAGCGTTGACGTGCAGCCAGGCTGGGAGTAACCTAGACGATCCGATGCGGAGACAAGCCCCACCTCCCTGTGGGTCGCTGTGAGACGCTATTAGCCGGAAACGACCAATGAGAAGATTTCGATCATCGAGGCTTTTCGCCTGGGGTGTGGTTGCCCTTGGCTGCCTGTTTGCAGTATTGCTGAGCAGTCTTGCCCACGGTCAATGCCGGCTACCCCTTGTCACCGGTTAT
>JADFIM010000196.1 GCA_022566725.1 Planctomycetota bacterium | reverse complement strand
GTCGATGTCCGTCCGCGACCAACCGCCGGGGTGGCTTCACCTGGGCCCGAACGGCTCGGCGACATGCGGCGGGGCCGTCGGCGATCCCTTGCATCGAACCGGGCATGGCAAAGAGGTCTTCTCGATACCCCAATGTTGAATCGCTGTGCCCGCCGGTGGGGCTGATCGACTCGCCGGCCACGAGTATCCGCGGGCCCGGCACCAGCCCTTCGTTGATAGCGTCGCGCAACGCAAAGGCCGCATCACCACTGGAGCCGACGTTGCGGATCGTGGTGAAGCCGGCTTCCAGCGTTCGCCGGGCATACACCACGCCGCGGATCGCAGCATCGGCATCCGTCTCCTCGACGCGGCGCAGTCGAACGTCAGCTGTATATTGACCTGTGATATGCGTATGGCAGTCGATCAGCCCGGGTAGGACGAAGCGATCCTTGAGGTTAACCGTCTCAATAGGTTCGTTGCGGGCCTCCGCCAGATCGCCAGCGGCTACGTAACCCTGCCGGACGGCCTGGATTTGGCCGTCGTGGATGACGATGGTCATGTGTGGCTGCGGCGGCTCGCCCGGCACCGCCAGCAGCGTCCCGCAGTGCAACACAGTCCAGTTTGGCTGGGGGTCGTCCTGGCCAGCCCACAGGCCGGCCGTGAGCAGGCCCGCAGCAACGCCGCCGCACATCAAACTACGCTGTGTGCCGGCACCACGTGTCTGCATCATCATGCGATCTCCTCTCTAGCAACGGGGTTGGACCTATCGTCAACGAAAAGGGCGAAGAACGCAATGCGTGCCAAGGGCATCAGAACCCTCCTTGGGAGGATGATCCGCCGGGCGCGTTTCGCTCGACGCGCGGCAGCCTGCGGGCATTGCGGTCGCGGTCGATGATCCGGTGGACTCGCTTGGCGGCCTCATCGAGCAGCTCCAGCAACGATTCGGTCCGGTTGGGTGCCACCGCCCGCTTGAGCAGCGCTTCGATGCTGTCCTCGAGATCCTTTTGATACGGCGCCACCGGAACAAACCCCGGCCTGGAGCCGGTCTCTGGATCGGGCGCGACCGCGTACAGCAGCCACGCCGCGCGGTCGTCGAATCTCTCGGCCGGCATCGAATGCACCCACACGACACCATCATCATCGACGAGTCCGGCCGTTTGACGAAACGCCTTGGAACGCATGACCGAAAGTCTGGCTGGCGGTGCGACTCGCAATGTGTCCCAGTAACGCAGCGACTCCTCGCGATTGGTCATCCAGCGGATCATCCGCCAGGCCGACTCCTTGTGGGTGCTGTGGATGCTGATCGCCCAAAGGACCGAGCCGCTGACCACCGCCGATCGGCGATGCCTCGGCAGCGGCGCGATCGCGAAGTCCAGGTCCGGTTCGACGCGCTCCAGATCCGGTGCCCGCCAGCTTCCATCCAGGAGCATCGCCGTCTGCCCAGCAGCGAAGAGCTTGTCCGGCCCGACTGCCGAGCCAACGCCTCCGACCGCTCGCATCGATGCGCTGTGCGGCAGCAGATCGACGATCAGTTGCAGCGCTTCGAGGCCTTGGGGCGAGTTGATGAGCGTGGTGGTTTGCGGAGCATCCCACAGTTTGCCTCCCGCCTGAGCGAGAAACGCCATGAACGGCCACGCCCACAGATCGAAGTCGATGCCATAGCGTATGAGATTGCCATCGGCATTGCGGACGGTCAATTTACGGGCGGTCTCACGCAGATCATCCCACGTCCAATCTGCGCTGGGATACTCCAGCAGGTCGCTCGGGTGCGCCAGGTTGTATTGATCAAAGCTGGCCTTGTTGTAATACAGCCCGTACTGGGCGTTGTCCGAGGGTAGGGCATATTGGTTGCCCTGGACCTCCAGAAGGCTCCAGATGGCCGGCATGTAGTCAGCCTGCTCCTGGTCGGTGAGCCCGATGCTGGGATCGTTGATGAATCGATTCAGCGGCTCCAGCATGCCCCTGGCGACGAACGCGTGGTAGTCGGTGATACGCACCCGCATCACATCAGCGCCTTGGCCGAGCAGATGCCAGGCGAAGTATTTGTCGGTGAGGTCCTGATATCGCTGGTAATCAACGGTGACCGCCGGATAGCGCCGTTCGAAGCCGCGAGCGTAGATGTCCTCGAACAGCCGATCCTCAAACGGCATGCCCCAGACCGCGAAACGCAGCGTTGCCCTCGATGAGCGGACCGAGCCGTATGGAATCACGCACGCCACGGTCGCGACCAGCAGAATCAACATAACGACGCGGCTTACGCGCATGTGCTACCCCTTGACGCCGGTCAGGGTTAGTCCCTTCACGAACGATCGCTCAAAGATGAGATACACGCCGACGGTGGGAATGATAAGGATTATCGCTGCGGCCATGCGAATGGGCGGCGAGGGCGTGAAGTAATCGCTCGTAAGCCGGTTCACCGCCAGCGGCAGGGTGAAGTTGTCTGTCGAGTCGATGACGATCAGCGGCCAGAAGAAGTTGTTCCACGAAGCCATGAATGTGAAGATCGCCAAGGCGCCTAGTGCCGGTCGGACCAGCGGCACGACGATATGCCAGAAGAGTTCGAAGTCGCTCAACCCATCAATGCGACCGGCGTCAAGCAGGCTATCGGGAATCGTGATAATCGACTGGCGCATGTAGAAGATGCCGAAAGCGCTTGCCAGAAACGGCACAATCAGCGCCTGAAGATGATCGACGTATCCCAACCAGCCGCACAGAACGTATGCAAAGATGAAATACACCTGAAACGGCAGGAGCATGGTCGCCAACATCAGGCCGAAGGCGAGGTTCCGGCCGCGAAAGCGCATCTTGGCGAACGCAAAGCCGGCCAGCGCGTTGTACGCCACCGAAAGCACGGTCACGACGGCCGCGACCAGCAGGCTGTTTCGATAGAAGTCGCCGAACTGGGCGATCGTCCACGCTTGGGCATAGTTGTGCCACTGCCACTCACTCGGCGGTCCCGCCGGCAGGAGGGTGGGCACAGCGCTGATGGCATCGTGATGCGATTTCAGCGACGTTGACACGATCCAGGCGACGGGCAAGACCATCGTCAGCGCCCCGGCGTAGATGGCAACGTGCAACGTGATGCGGACAATTAGCGGTGGATGCGTGCGCCCGCTCATACCGTAGTCGCCTTGGACAGCCGCAGCCAACGAAGCTGCGCATAGGTGACCATTGCCGTAAGCACAAGCACGAACACGCCGATGGTGGCCGAGTAGCCGAGCCGGCCGTTCTTGAACTCCCGAAAGATGTGGGTGTTGAGCAGGTCGTTGAACCGCTGCGGATTCCACCCGTTCATGACGACGTCGAGATCGAAGACCTGCAGCGCCCAGATCGTGCCGGTAATCATCAGGAAGGCGGTCATGGGCCTTACCGCCGGCCAGGTAATATGCCACGTCGCTCGCCAGGAGCCTGCTCCGTCCACACTGGCAGCGTCGTACATCGACCGCGGGACTCGGCCGAGCGCCGCCACGTACAACACCACGCAGAATCCCAGATTCCTCCACACTTGCACGAACATCATCGTGCCAAGGCCCAGCCAACTGTCGCCCAGCCAATCCGGCAGATCCGCCCCTTGGCCGGCGACGATCACGTTGAGCAGTCCTGTTCGTGGATTGAGCATCCACTGCCAGATAAACCCAACGGCCACAATCGACATGACCGTTGGCAGGAAGAACAGCGTGCGAGCAAGAGTCTTGCCGACAAACCACCGGGCGTGCAGTGCGACGGCGACGAGGAACGCTAGGATCACGGTGACCGGTACCGTGCCGATGGCGAAAACGAGCGTATTGCGCATCGCCAGCCAGAGCTGGGGGTCGCGGGTCATCGCCGCCTGATAGTTGTCAAGCGCGATGAATCGCGGCCTGTCGCCGCCGCCCCATTCAAAGAAGCTCAGCGCCACGCCGACGACTGTCGGAAGTGCTGTGAACACCAGGATAATCGCCAGCGGAAAGCCGATGAATGCCCATCCGCGCCATGATGAGCTTGGTGAACGGCTGTTCATGGTGCGGCCGCCCTCGCCTTGGACTTGGCGCTGCTGAGGTGCATGCCTCGGTGCAAGATAGCATTGCCGTGTGCCTTTTGATCCGTATGGGGGAACCTGGGTCGTCCGCGGACGCCTGCTGACAGCGGATGGAGGCTGTCAACTTCAGCAGCGCCGCGAGGGCCGGCCAGCGATGAGGGCGTGCACGGCAGCCGAAAGTATCGTGGGAACCGGGGCAGGGCCCGGCGCCTAGGGGCAATCAAAAAAGGGCTGCGCCATGTGGCGCAGCCCTGGGGGGTTCATCGTATCTCTCACCGAGCCGGTGGCGGGACGGCTGTGGGTGGAGCGATCAGGTCATTGCTTGCCGAGGATGTCGCGGCCCTGAATACCGTCGGTGGTGAGGATGTGGTAGCTGGTGTTGGCGAAGTCGTAGCCGAACTCGATCAGATAGCCGCCCGTCCCCGCCCCCTCCACGTCGCCGCCGAACGGGGTATCCGTGCTCCAGAGGCCCCAGTCGGGGTTGTCGACTTGATTGCGGTGCCGGCGGTCGTCGAGCATGGCTTGGTGGGTGCCCACCAGGTCCACGTGGGCATCGTAGAACAGGGTCACCGGCTTGGAGGTCAACGCGTGGTTGAAGTAGTACGGCTCGCAGTCAAGGACGGAAGCGCCGGGGTCGAATGCGGGGTTGCATTCAACCTCGACGTTCTGCAGCCACTGATGCTCCAGCATGTGGGTCTTCAAGCTCGGGTACGTGGCCTGGGACATCGTGGGGACCCGGAACCCGCTGGGCAGGGACCAGGGATGCTGGAATCCTCCGTCCTCGTCGTTCCGGAAGACCTCTGGGCTGTACATCGCGGCCGGCGACCAGCAGTAGCTCGTCCAGATGGGCGGGTTGCATTCAGGTGTGTTGACCGCCTCGCCTGGATCGTCCATGCACGGTTCAGCCGCAGCGAGGCTCAGGCGGTCCTTGGGGGCGTAGAAGACCGGATCGTACGACCGGCCGCCCAGATAGTCGTGGATCGGCTTGATGTTGGGGAAGCGGAACCAGCCGAAGTAGGCGAGCGTCCCGCTCCAGTTGATAGGCTCCAGCGCCCAGTGGTGGACGGCGCTGCTCATAACGTAGCACCACAGCCAACCTTCACTCCCCCAGCCCCAAATGATGGGTGGATGCACCTGCCATCTTTCATCGATGCTGCCGGTGGGGGAGCCGTAGACCTCACTGTTGTAGTCGGCCACGCTGCCGTAGGCGCCGAGGGTGTCGCGGGCGGGGGTGAACTGGCGATCCTGCCAGTCGGAGGCGTAGGTGTGCATGGCCACACCCAGTTGGCGAAGGTTGCTCTTGGAGCCGGTGACCTTCGCACTCTCGCGGGCTTTGCCGATCGCCGGCAGCAGGATGCCGATGAGCAGCGCGATGATCGAGATGACCACCAACA
>JADFIM010000195.1 GCA_022566725.1 Planctomycetota bacterium | reverse complement strand
GGTCATCATCGACGGCCAAATCGTGCATCGTTACGAGCCTCGACCGCAAGGCAGCGGACGTACCTAGGCCGCGTACTGACGTGTGCGGATCGTTATATCGCTACACTTGAGGCTATGGTCATCACCGCCTCGCATGATATCAAGGGCGCTCGCGCCGCGGCGCAGTGTGTGGTAAGGACGCACCATCGCCTGGTGGAGTACCTGCGGGCGGGTCAAACGTTGGCCGAGATCGATCGGTTTGTCGCCGAGACGCTCGCGGATATCGATTGCCGAAGCGCGTTCCTTCGATACCGGATGAAGGGGCAGCCGCCGTTTCCATCTCACGCGTGTCTGTCGCTCAACGATTGCGTCGTTCATGGCACACACAATATGACCAGCGAGCCGATCAAGCCGGGAGATCTTTTGTCGATTGACATCGGTGTGATCCACGACGGGTGGATCGGCGATGCGGCGTGGACCTACGCGATCCAAGAGGCGTCCGAGGACGCGCAGCGGCTGATGGCCTGCGGACGCCAAGCACTGCAGCGCGGCATCAAGGCCATGCAGGCCGGCCGGCCGCTGATCGATTGGGCCAAGGTGGTGCAGCAGTACGTGGAAAGCGAGTGCGGATTTCGCCTCATTCGCGGCCTGGGAGGGCACGGATACGGCCGCAAACTCCACGGCGCACCGTTTGTCTCAAACCTCGTCCCGACGCACCCGGGCGAATGGCCGGACGCGTGGTTGAGCTTCAAGGTCGGGATGCTCTTGGCGGTCGAGCCGATGCTCGCCATCGGAACGCGTGAGGTCACATCAGATGACAACCGCTGGCCGATCTCCACCGCCGACGGCTCGCTGAGCGCCCACTACGAGGCGGGCATTCTCATCACCGAATCCGGCCAGTGCGACCTGACTGAGGGCATGCAGCAGTTGCCTGACATCGTTGGTTGACAGCCGGCTCGCCGGGGGCGGAACCCGGCTTCGGCCTCGCCATGAGCACCAACGAGCAAATCGATTTCCCCCTCTTCGATCACGGCGATGTTATCATACAAGTTCGTCACGCAGGGCTGCCCCTGATTCGTTCGTAGCCGGATCAGCCACGAGACTGGAGGAATCCAATGATGCAACGCAAGATCGCCTGCTTCGCGCCGTTCGGCGTCGTCCTTACCGTAGGGTTCGCCATCGCCGCGGGCCCGAAGCTCGAGTATCCCCAAACACTGCGCGTCGATCACTACGACGACTACCACGGTACGCGCGTCGCTGACCCCTACCGCTGGCTCGAAGATGATGTGCGGGAATCGGAGCAGGTGGCCGATTGGGTCGCGGCCCAGAACACCGTGACCTTCTCATATCTCAACAGCATCCCGCAACGCGAAGCGATCAAGAATCGATTGACCCAGCTGTGGGATTATGAACGGTACTCTGCGCCATTCAAGACCGGCGGGCGGTATTACTACTCCAAGAACGACGGCCTGCAAAACCAGAGCGTGGTCTACATGATGGATACGCTCCATGGTGAGCCGCGCGTGCTGTTCGATCCCAACACGTGGTCCGAAGACGGCACGGTCGCTCTGGCAGGCATGGCGTTCAGCGACGACGGCCGATATGTCGCCTACGGGATCGCCGACGCCGGTTCGGATTGGCGCCGATGGCAGGTCCGAGATCTAGCGACCTATCAGGATCTGCCTGATGTCATCAACTGGGTCAAGTTCTCCGCTGCGTCGTGGACGAAGGACGGCAAGGGTTTCTTCTACGGCCGGTATGACGCCCCGACCGAGGGCGCTGAGTTTCAAGCGGTCAACAAGTTTCAGAAGCTCTACTACCACCGGCTCAACACGCCCCAGGCCGACGACGTGCTGGTGTATCACCGCCCGGACCAGCCCGATTGGTTCTACGGAGCAAAGGTGACCGAGGACGGGCGGTACCTGGTCATCACCATCTCCAAGGGCACCGACGACAAGTACCGCATCATGTACAAGGACCTGAGCGAGCCGTACGGCTTGCCGATCGACTTGATCGACAACTTTGATGCTGAATACAGCTTCGCCGGGAACGATGGGCCGGTCTTCTTCTTCAAGACCGACCTGGACGCGCCCAGGGGCCGGCTGATTGCAATCGATATCCGTCACCCCTCAGCGGAGAAATGGATCGAGGTGATTGCTCAATCCCCACACACGCTTCGGGGCGTGAACCTGGTGGGCAACATGTTCGTGGCCAGATACCTCAGAGACGCGGTGACGCATGTGCGGATGTTCGACGTGACCGGCCGACACGTGCGCGATATCGAGTTACCAGCGCTGGGTTCGGCCCGCGGCTTCGGGGGCAAGCGCAGCCACACCGAAACCTTCTATAGCTTCTCGAGCTTTGCGACCCCGCCGAGCATCTACCGGTACGACATGATCACAGGCGAAAGCAAGCTGTTGCGGCAGGCCGACGCCGATTTCAACCCCGACGATTACACGACCAGGCAGGTGTTCTATGAGAGTGACGACGGCACACGGATCCCGATGTTCCTCTGCCACCGCAAGGGCCTTGTGCTCAATGGTGAGAATCCCACACTGCTGTATGGATATGGGGGGTTCAACGTGTCGTTGACTCCGTACTTTTCGACCACCCGCTTGGCGTGGATGGAAATGGGCGGCGTCTTCGCGATGCCCAACCTGCGAGGCGGCGGAGAGTACGGCGTCCAATGGCACGATGCCGGCAGGCTCGCCAACAAGCAGAATGTCTTCGACGACTTCATCGCCGCCGCCGAATGGCTTATCGCCAACAACTACACGCGCAGCGACAAGCTCGCAATCCAAGGCGGCAGCAACGGGGGTCTGCTCGTCGGCGCGTGCATGACCCAACGGCCGGAGCTCTTCGGCGCCTGCCTGCCCGCGGTCGGCGTGATGGACATGCTCCGTTTCCACAAGTTCACCATCGGCTGGGCGTGGGTGGACGACTACGGATCCTCCGACGATCGCGAGCAGTTCACAACGTTGCTCGCCTATTCGCCCTACCACAACGTGCGCGACGGGTCCCGGTATCCAGCCACGCTGATCACCACCGCCGACACGGATGATCGCGTGGTGCCCGGGCACAGCTTCAAGTTCGCCGCAGCCGTCCAACACGCGCAGGCGGGCGACGCTCCGGTCCTGATCCGAATAGAGACGCGGGCCGGCCACGGCGCGGGCACACCAACGAAAAAGATCATCGAGAAGTACGCTGACTTGTGGGCCTTCCTCGCCAAGACGCTGGAGATGTCGCCGCAGCCCCAGACGACGCCAACCAGTGGCTACACCGGCCGGTAACCCCCCCATGGGCAGAGCGCCAAGTCCGGGTGAACCGGGCGGCTCAGCGGGCCGATATCCGTCCTATGCGCGAGTACGATCTGGTGTGCATCGGCTGCGGTCCGGCCGGGGAGAAGGCGGCCACCCAGGCCGGATACTTCGGCTACCAGGTGGCGATCGTCGAGCGCGAGGCCTGCCCCGGCGGGGCCATGGTCAACACCGGCACCATCGCCTCCAAAGCCCTGCGCGAGACGGCCCTGTTGTGCTCGGCCTTTCGCCGACGTCCGTTGCCCGGCCTGGAGTACATGGTCAATCGCGACCTGTCCGTGACCAAGTTAATGGCCCAACGCTATCGGGTGCAGTACCAGGAGCACGATCGGATCGAATCGTCGATCGATCGTGAACAGATCGATGTCTACCGTGGGCGCGGGCGCATCGCCGATGCACACGCGGTCAGCGTCGAAGGGGTTGACGGCCAAACCACAACATTGAAAGCGAAGTTTATCCTGATCGCGACCGGATCCTCACCGGTCCGGCCCGAGCACATCCCATTCGACCATCCGAGCGTGGTTGATGCTGACGGCATCCTTGAATTGACGGCCATCCCTTCGTCGATGCTCGTCGTGGGAGGCGGTGTCATCGGCTGTGAGTATGCCTGCATGTTCAGCGAGATCGGAGTCAAGGTCACACTCGTCGATCCGCGCGAGGGTCTGCTGCCGTTTCTCGATCCCGAATGCCGTGATCATCTGCTGCGAGCGATGACCGACGAGGGCATCGACGTTCGTCTCAACGCATCAGTCAAAGCCGTCAAGCCGCTCGGCGACGAATCGGTGTCAGCTGAGTTGGACGATGGCGATGAGATTCGCTGCGACGTGCTGTTGTGGTCAGCCGGGCGCTCCAGCAACACGCAGGATATCGGGCTTGAGCAGGTCAAGATCAAGACCGGCCGGCGGGGGTTGGTCCTTGTCAACGAGCACTACCAAACGAACGTACCGAGCGTCTACGCGGCCGGAGACGTGATTGGTTTCCCGGCGTTGGCTTCGACCTCGATGGAACAGGGGCGGGTGGCGGCGTGCCACATGTTCGACATCGAGTTCAAGAAGAAGCTCGCCGACACCGTGCCGATGGGGCTGTACACGATCCCCGCCATCTCCACGGTGGGCTTGACGGAGAAACAGGCTGCCGAAGCCGGACATGAGATCGTCGTGGGACGGGCGCTGTACCGCTACAACGTCCGCGGACGAATGCTCGGCGACGAGGAGGGAATCGTGAAGTGTGTCTTTGACCGCCGTAGTCGCCGGCTCCTTGGCGCGACAATCGTCGGCCAAGACGCCACGGAGCTCATTCATCTGGCGCAGTTCGCGATCACTTCCGATGCGGGAATCGACTACTTCATCAATGCGTGCTTCAATTATCCATCGCTCGCTGAGTTGTACAAGTACGCAGCGTACGACGCGCTTCAGGCGATCGCGGGGCGCCAAGGCCGCCGGCAACCGCAATCCCATAACCAGGCTGCATGATCGATCAACTCCTTTGTAGCCCCCACGAACACGAAGAGAAATCCCAGGGAAAGCATTTCCCGGGGCTTTACCTCATCGCTTATCACTCATCCCTCATCACTCATCACTGATCATTTATCACTCATCACTCATCACTCATCGCTTCCTCTTCTCCTATGGTTGCGCCTCCAGCAGTGCCTGAAGCATGCAGGCGCAGACATACGCTTCGCCTTCGCTCGTCGCCGAGATATGCGCCTGGTAGTCGGCGACCCCGCTAAAGCCCATCAGGGTCACGGCTCCGCGCGGCGCCGGTGGGTCGACCACCAAAGCCTGCCGTCGTCCGACCCAAGCGCAAACGCACCAAGGCGAGCACACCTTGATGAATGGACTACTCATCGGGGATCTAAATAGGTGACTGTCCCGAATATCCCAAATAGGTGACTGTCCCGAATATCCCCCCTCCGACAACAGAGCGGGTCCTATGCGCGCCGGCGGCGTCTGGCACAAAGCGCGGCTAACCCGAACAGAAAAACGGCACCCGGCGCAGGCACCCCGAAGTGCAGGTCGTCGATAAAGACATCCCCTGCCGGATCGATGAGGACGGCCGCGTCAAACAGCTCGGTGGAAATGAGGCCCAGGAAGTTGCCGAGGAACTTTCCGTGAGTATTACTTGTAAAGATTAGCCGTCCCGCGCTGAAGAGTTCGATCCTAAGAAGACCAGGATAATCCACACCGATCCAGGCCTGGGGCGTCGTGAAGGAGAGAT
>JADFIM010000194.1 GCA_022566725.1 Planctomycetota bacterium | reverse complement strand
GCTGTTCAAGGACGGCCTGATCTATCGCGGCAAGCGCCTGGTGAACTGGGACCCGGTCACCCAGACCGCCCTGGCGGATGATGAAGTCGAGATGCAGGAAATCGACGGGCACATGTGGTACCTGCGGTATCCGTTGGCCGAGCCCGCTTCAGTGGGCGACGTCGCCGTTGAATATGTAACCGTTGCCACGACCCGCCCGGAAACGATGCTGGGTGACACCGCGGTGGCGATGAATCCGAAAGACCCGCGCGCCCCCGGAATGGTTGGCAAGAACGTCAAGTTACCGATCGTCGATCGCATCGTGCCGATCATCACCGATGAGCACGTCGTGATGCCCGACGACCGTGACAATCCCATGGCCGAGTACGCCACCGGCTTCCTTAAGGTCACACCCGCCCACGATCCCAACGATTGGGAGATCTGGCAGCGTCACAAAGACAAAATTCCCTTGGGTGCCGTCAACGTCATGGCTCCGGACGCGACGATCTCCGCTGAGCACGGCTGGACGGACGTATCAGATGAAGCCAGGCCGCTTGTCGGCTTAGCGCGCGAAGAAGCACGCGGGCGAATCGTCCAGTGGTTCAAAGACCACGATCTGCTGGAAGAGGTGCGCGACTATCGCCACAGCGTCGGCCATTCGTACCGGTCACACGTGCCGATCGAGCCGTATCTGAGCGATCAGTGGTACGTGAAGGTGACGGACGATCGCCTGCGCGGCGAGGCGCTGCGGGCGCTGAGCGATGAGCAGTTCGAAGGTACGCCCCAATCGCGCCATACAGCCCCGGGCAAGCCCGGGGCTAAATGTGAAGGCGATGGCGAGCTGAGCTTCTTCCCCGCCCGGTACGCCAAGACCTTCCAGGCCTGGCACGAGAACCTGCGCGACTGGTGTATCAGCCGCCAACTCTGGTGGGGCCACCGTATCCCGGTGTGGCACCGCAAGAGTGGATTGGGAATCCGCGATCTTCTCACAAAGCTCGAATCTCGCAGCGATGTCGAGGCCAAGAACTTTCCATCCGATGCCGCTGTTTTCATCTGCCTTCTGCGCGACGATCACGAAATGATGGCTGAAATTGAAGCCGCCGGTTTTGAACAAGACCCCGATGTGCTCGACACGTGGTTCTCCTCGGCGCTGTGGCCGATCTCGACGATGGGCTGGCCGGAGCCGAAGGAGTTCCCGGATACGCTCGGCCTGCTCGAAACATTCAACCCATCGAGCGTGCTCTGCACCGGCCGGGACATCATTACCCTGTGGGTCTCACGGATGGTGATGTTCAACCGCTACTTCCGCGACGGAACACTGCCCTTCCGTCACGTCTACATCCACCCCATGATCCAGGACGGCCACGGTCAGCGGATGAGCAAATCGTTGGGCAACGGCGTCGATCCGCGCGACATTATCCACAGCCACGGGGCCGACGCGATGCGATTCGTCCTGGTGCAGATGGCCACGAGCACACAGGATGTGAGGCTGCCGGTGGACCTGATCTGCCCACACTGCAGCGCGACTTTTCATCCCGACGAGATCACCAGCCCAGCCGGCTATCGCGTGGCGGCGCCCGAACAACATTGCCCAAAATGTAAGAAGACCATGGTCAGCAGCTACGGCGCCGCTTGCGGCTTCGCGACGCCATCGGATGAAACCCCCGCCGCGCGCAACACCTCCGCCAAGTTCGACCTCGGCCGCAACTTCGCTAATAAACTGTGGAACGCGACGCGGTTTGCCGTGGGGAACCTGGAGGCATCAAGGCATCAAGGCATCAAGGCATCGAGGAAGGACCACCACCTGTCCCTCGTCGATCGGTGGATCATCACCCGGCTACACCGCACGTTGCACGCGGCGGAGAAGGCGGTCCGGCAGTACCAGTTCAACGTCTACGCCGAGGCGATGTATGACCTGGTCTGGCGGGACTTCTGCGACTGGTATCTCGAAGCGATCAAGCCAACGATCAAAGACAACCCCGCCCAGCAGCAGGTGCTGCGAACCGTGCTCAACGCGATCCTGCGCATACTTCATCCGATCTGCCCGTTCGTGACCGAGGCGCTGTGGCCGCACGTCCAGGCCGCCGGTGAGGCCGACCTCGATGACATCAAGCTGCCGCCCAGTGAGTTGCTGGCCGTCGCGGCCTGGCCGAAGATCGCCTGTCGGGTCGATGACAAGGAGGCCGTGGCGACCTTCGAGCGCGTTCAAGCCTTGACCGACGCAATCCGCACCGTGCGCGGCGAGCACAATGTGCAGCCGCGCCAAAGGATCACGATTCACGCGACGCCGCGGGCGATGGCCTTGATCAAGTCGGGTGAAGGTGTCGTCGAGACCCTGGCCGGGCTTGAATCCGCATCGCTACTGGACCCAAGCGCGCCGCCCGCCGGCGCGATTCCGCTGACCTTCGAAGGCGAACAACTGCGGTTGAGCGGATTGGCGGAGGCCGTGGACCCGGCCGCGGAGCGGGTCCGTCTCGCGAAGCTCGTTCAGCACAAGGAACAGGCCGCCGCCGGGTTCCGCAAGAGGCTCGACAACGACAGCTATGTGAACAAGGCGCCGGCGAATCTGGTTGACGAAACCCGAACCAGGCTGGCCGAAGCGGAGGCTGATCTCGCTGCTGCCCGCCACGACCTTGAAGTGCTCCAAGGCGCCGGCGCGGCGACTGAGGCTGAGCATCCATCATGAGCAGCAGCGACTCGACACACGCCGGCATCATCGCTCGTCTCCTCTTTGCGGTGGCTCTCGTCACCTCGGCTTCGGGCTGCACCGTGGGACATGCCCGGGCTTCCCTCCCTAGTCGGGCGGCGATCAGCGCCAGGCCGGACAAGCCGGCAAACGTGAATCGGTCGGCAGCGACGGTCTCTGCCGCAGATGCAATCACGACGGTGGAGGTGACTCGTAAGCCGTGGCGGTTCGCGGACTACGAAGGCCAGATCATCATCACCCCGCACTACCGCCTCTACACCACGCTCAAGCATCACTCGGTGCTGAAGCACTTGCCGTTGCTGATGGAGCGCGGCCTCATCCAATACACGACCGCGCTGGGGCAGCTCCCCAAGCCGACCGGCCGCCTGGACACGTATCTGTTTGAGAGCAGAAACCAGTGGGAGGCGAAGACCCGCCAGATGCTGCCCGGGCAGTCGGCAAAGTATCTCGCGCTTGGCCGCGGCGGCTTCACGACTCGCGGGACTTCGGTGCTGTACTACATCGGCCGCACCGACACGTTGTCCATTACCGCCCATGAAGGATGGCACCAGTATTCTCAGCAGACCTTTCGGCAGCAGCTGCCTGTCTGGCTGGAAGAGGGGATCGCCACCTACATGGAGGGCCATCTGAGCCGCCCCGACGGCATCCCGAAGTTCCGCCCGTGGGCAAACCTGGAGCGATACCACACGCTTCGCGACGCGGTGCGGGAAGATCGGCTGATCCCGCTGGGTGATCTGCTCCAACGAACACCGCAATCATTTCTGGAACGGGGAAGGAACAAGCTGCTGATCTACTACGCGCAGGTCTGGGCCCTGACGCATTTCCTGGCCGAGGGCGAGCAAGGTCGATACCGCCCGGCGTTGCACGAGCTGCTGCTGGACACCGCCCAGGGCAGACTTTCCGGGCGGATCTTATCATCCAAGTTCATCTCCCCGAGCCAGCGGCGACGCGTCGCCGCCAACGTTCGCATCGGGCCTTGGGTGCTGCTGGACTACTTTGACAGTGACCTTGCCTCGTTCGAGCAGCGGTACACGTTTTTCGTTCGGCAGATCGTGAAGACCGGCGGGCGCGATCGAATCGTGCAGGGTCAAAGCCCCCTGACGAATTGATTGTTCGCTGCGATCCCTCTGGGCCATGCTCATCGGCATACTCTCAGATTCCCATGGTCGGGCCGACACGACCGCTCGGGCCGTCGCGGACCTCATCGCCCTCGGCGCGGAAATGCTGTTACATCTCGGCGACATCGGAACCGAAGCAGTGATCGACGAGCTGATCGGCCACAACGCCCGCATTGTCTTCGGCAACTGCGACCTCAACGCCGACGCGCTCGCCCACTACGCCGAGCTGGTCAGCGTGCAAGTGAACCATCCGATGGGTGTCCTGGAGGTTGACGGCAAGCGCATCGCGTTCACCCACGGTGATGTCACCGGCTTGATGAACCAGGCCATCGGCGAGGGGGTTGACTACCTGCTGCACGGCCATACCCACGTGATCCGCGATGAACGCGTCGGCCGGACGAGAATTATCAATCCCGGCGCGGTGTTCCGGGCAGCGCGGTATACTTCTGCACTGCTCGATCCTGCGGCCGACCGCGTGCAGTTCATCGAGATCACCAGTGCGCCAGAGACCTGATCAGATGCCCCAGGACATTGCCGACAATTTCAATCTCGACGAGGTCGTACTGCGTCTTGCGGGCGATGAGGACCATAGCACCGTGCGGGAGCTTTTCAAGGCCGGTCTGCTGGAAGGCCACGTTCCCGCGAACGATACCGGCGCCGACGTCGAGAATCTTCGCGAGGCTTATTTCTCCGATGAAGGCCAAAGCGCCCTATGGGTGGCCCAGTACAAAGGCCAGGTCATCGGCATGGTCGGCGTCCAGAAAATGTGCGACAACTCAGCGGAAATCCGACGGCTTCGTGTCCGCGAGGGTTTCCGACGATGCGGCGTTGGCACCAAACTCACGGAGCAAGCCTTGGGATTCTGCAAGCGGCACGGCTATCTGAAGGTGATCCTTGATGTGCGTATAGAGCGCGGTCCGGCCATCGCCCTGTTTGAGAAGTTCGGCTTCCAGCTCGCCCGATCACGCGAGGTCGAAGGTCGCAAGATGCTCGACTTCTATATCGACCTGTATCGCGACCCCAATGCCTCATCGGCCTGATCGGCATCACGGATCTGCTCATCCTGATCGCCAACTGGGGTGACTGCCCGTGAGAGAAACGACGTATCGCCGGAACGTCGAAGTATCACGAAAGCCCAGGGAATGCTTTCCCTGGGCTTTGTGTTTGTGTCTGCGCCGGTCTTGAGAGCACACGCTACTCGTCGTTCTCCTCGTGACTGCCTCCGACCTCTTCGACCAGCTTGTCGAGCATCTCCATGAGATCGTCGATGCGATCGTTGAGCTGCTCCAGGCGTTCGTCGATGTGGCGCGGCGCGCGCTCCCGCAGGAGGTGGTGAAGCTCCTCCAGGCGTTTGCGCGTCGGCTGCTCAAGCCTGCGGAACAGCCGCGACGTGTCCGGATCGATCACGAAAGCCCGCCAGTCGAAATCAGGCGCTTCCACAGCGAAATCGCGCTCGACATGGATGGCCGGTCCGCCCCCGATTAACTCGGCGGAATGCATTGCGTCCGCATCGAACGCTTCGAGCGTGATGACGATCTCGCCCGCGCGGCCTTCGTGAATGACCGAAAGCGTAACGGTCTCGCCGGGCTCTTTGTCAGCGAGCGCTTCGTGAATGCTCTGGGGGTCGGCCGGCGTCTGGCCGTCAATGGCGGTGATGATGTCGAATTGATCCAGCCCGGCATTGTGGGCGGGCAAACCCTCAAACAGCCCACTGATCATCGTCGTCGAGCCGGGCTCGAGGCCGAGGTGGC
>JADFIM010000193.1 GCA_022566725.1 Planctomycetota bacterium | reverse complement strand
GGTTTCGGAAGCAGATGCCGTACACCGCCGGCGGTGACCTGCCGCTCCTGCATCGCCTCCAGCATGGCGGCCTGCGTCTTGGGCGGCGTGCGGTTGATCTCGTCAGCCAGAATCACATTCGAGAAGATCGGGCCCTTTACAAACCGCAGCTCCCGCGTTCCGGACGTCTTGTCCTCCTCGATGACCTCGGTGCCGGTCATATCCGACGGCATGAGGTCCGGCGTGAACTGAATGCGTGAGAAGCCCAGGCTCAGCGTTCGAGCAATCGTGGAGATCAGGAGGGTCTTGGCCAGCCCGGGCACACCCACAACCAGGGCGTGCCCCCCACAGAACATAGCCATCAGCAGTTCGTCAAGCACTTGATCCTGCGCGACGATGACCTTGTGCACCTCGTTCGTGATGAGCTGGTATGCGTCGTTGACCTCGCGAGAAGCGCTTTCTGGGTCGTTGGCAGGGTTCGCGGATTTCGATATCAAGGGGTCGGGCATCACCATACTCCCATGATTGATTGCTCTGGGCTGCGATTCGCCGCCAGGCTCAAAGGACCACTTTGAGTATACTCCCGCTGCTTCCTTGTCCTCTCGGCGGTCTGCGACATCACCTCAACTGTTTCTATGCTGGATGTGTAGCTGTTGCCCGAGCTACCGGAGATAGAGCATCTAAGGCGGTCTCTAGAACCGGTGCTTGTCGGTGCTCGGGTCCGGCAGGTGCGTCTGCTACGACGCGATGTTGCCCACAGCTTCACCTGTGACGGCTCCTACCGACGGACGAGGCGCAGGGATCTCCTGCTCGGTGAAACAATCGAATCGCTTACTCGGCACGGCAAGGAATTGACGATCAACTCAGGCACCGGCCCCTTGGTCTGTGTGCATCTGGGAATGTCCGGCCAGCTCTGGTACCGACCTTCGCGTCTTCACCTTCAGCGTCGCAACCACGTGCACTGTATCTGGTGGATGGACTCACCGACAAGCTCCGGACGGCTGGTCTTCCGCGACCCCCGCCGCTTCGGCGGCCTCTGGACTTTCCCATCCACCGAGGCACTGCACGCCACACGATGGTCGCGCCTGGGCCCGGACGCCTTGTCTATAGGTGCCCAAACGCTCAGACGCCGCCTCAGCCAGACGCGTCGCCCTATCAAGGCCGCTCTCCTCGACCAGCACATCGTGGCAGGGATCGGCAATATCTACGCTGACGAAATCCTCTTTGCCGCTCAGATTCACCCGCTCTCGATCTCCAACTCGATCTCCGCGACGGACTATCGCACCTTGGCCAAGGTAATCCATTCTATTCTCCGCCACGCAATCGCAGCAGGTGGTTCCACCACGCACGACTACATTGACGGTCACGGCCGGCCCGGCAGCTTTGCCAGACACCACCAGGTCTACGGGCGACCATTGCAGCCCTGCCTTCGCTGCGGCCGACAACTTCAGTCAATCAAGGTGGTGCAGCGGACGACCATATTCTGCCCCCAATGCCAACGTATCTTCAATGGGCCGCGTGTGCGACGGCCTTTGGACAATCGTACAGGCCTGCGAACGGTCACCGACTACATGGACAAGACGCCCGCAAAGCACGAGGCCAGCAGTATTCGGATTACTTCTCCTATAGGTAATAAATATTCTTCACCATACTCGAGATGAGCGTTGTCTCATTGTGGATTTAGACTGGATTGTCTCATAACTACAAGACGTCAAAGGGTTAGGAGTGATCCTGCTGTGTTGGGAGCCTGTCAGTTAGCTGGCGCAAGGGGGCGCTGGGTGCTTGTTGCTGAGCTGGAACGGTGGCGGGCAGGATGGGTGGCCGGGCGCTCCACGCGGGTACCCACGTGAGAACTAGACTCATTCAGCGGTAGGCGGCAGGCGTTCCACATTCTTGTGGGTCCTGAAGGTGGCGCCTATAGGTGTGGATTGACCGCTGGCGAAGCAATGACTATGGTGCAAGAAGCTGTTGCTCGACCTGAGTTACATCCTGGTCGATTGTGGGATCTTTACCACGCTTCATATTGACGGCTTTGACTGCGTGCATGACAGTTGTGTGATCTCTGCCCCCGAAGTATCCGCCGATCTCCTGGAGGCTGTAGCGAGTGTGCTTTCGAGCCAGCCACATGCAGACTTGGCGGGGCATCGCGATGGATCGGTGGCGGCGTTTCGACAGTAGATCACTGAGCTTGACGCCGTAATGGCTCGTGACCGTGTCAACAATGTCCTGGATGCTCGGCAGTTGTGTGTCGCTGGAGCCGTTTTTCTCACCAACGGCGCGTTTAGCGAGTTCAAGGTCCAGAGGCCCATTGTTGATGGCGGCAAGACCCTGCATCGTGGTGATCGCGCCCTCGAGCTCCCGGACGTTGGTGTCGATCTTTGCCGCGAGGTAGCTGGCGACGTCGTTGGATAGGGTGATCCTGCGCAGCGCGGCTTTGGTCTTGAGGATCGCGATCCGCGTTTCGAAGGCGGGCCTTTGGATTTCAGCCACCAACCCGCAGTTGAACCGGCTGGTGAGTCGCTCCTCGAGCGCTGGGATCTCGTTTGGGGCGGCATCGGAGCTCAGCACGATTTGTTTGCCGGCCTGGTAGAGGCTGTTGAAGGTGTGGAAGAACTCCTCCTGCGTCCGCTCCCGAGTCGATAATCCGTGGATGTCATCGATCACAAGCATCTCAACGTGACGGTAGCGATGCCGGAAGTCGTCCATCCGCCCAGCCCCGACGGCCCCGACGAACTGGTTGATGAACCCGTCGCACGAAGTGTAGTAGATTCGAAAGTCCGGGCTACCATACATGGCCGCTTGGCAGATGGCTTGCAGCAGGTGGGTCTTGCCCAGCCCAACACCTCCGTGGATGAAGAATGGGTTGTACACCCACCCGGGTTTGCGGGCGACAGCGATGGCTGCGGCGTGGGCCAACTCGTTGCCCGGACCGACCACAAAGTTCTCAAACAAATGGTCAGGGCAGATGAGCATCTCGTCATCAAACCCCTCGCATTGAGGTTGGTGGGAGGGCGGATAGTGTGCTGCGGCAGTAGCTGCGTCGCTGGGCCCAGCCGCAACGGGTTGCTCGAGGTCCGCCTCGCCGACAAATCGCACCGCTACCAGCAGCCCCATGACCGCTTGGGTAGCCTCCGTGAACTGCTGCTTACAGCGGTGCTGCAGGTATTTCAACTGCACAGGTTCTCGCACCAGCAGCTTGAGTGTCCCAGCCGCGAGCTCCAGTGGCTCGATGTCCTCGAACCATCGGCGCCACGTGGTTGGGTTGGTAACTCGCAACTGCGCGAGGATGCCATCCCACGCATGCGGGTCCGCTTGCCCCATCGGTCCTGCCTCCCGGGGACTTGCCCGACGTTTCGTTTTTTGCGCTGACCGCTCCAGCGAAGCCCACCAGCCGATCAAGTTTCGTTCATCGGATGTGCGTGCGCGACATCCGATGCGAAACCTACGGCGATGCGCCGAGGCCGTCAACCGCCCGATCGAAGTTTCGCGGGACACGTCGCCGCCGACACGTTAGGCGCTCACTTCAACCTGTTGTCGTTCGTACCGTTGGCGGTTTGCGCGGTGGTCCATCAGGAAGTGAATTCGCGCAGATTCTTCTTCGCCGACCGTGGAGATCAACAGGTCGTGGGCCTGGGCGAGGTTTGTCCGGCGTGACAGGTGCACGAGGATGACCGCCTCGGCCTGCCAAACCTTGAGCAACTTCGCTAGGTCTTGAAGGTGCAAGTGTTTACCAACCCGGGCCCGCCGTTCGTGGTCCGGTTCGAAGAAAGTGCATTCGCAGATGACGATCTTCGCCGCGGCAAATTCATCCCGAAAGAGATACGGGCCGAGTTCTGTATCGCCGGTGTACGCGACCAGCGGGATTTCAAGTGATCGGGTGATCTGGACGCCGCTCCCTTTGAGTTCCCGCAGGCGTTCCTGAGGGAAGTCTAAATACTCTGTCTTGAGCTTGCTGCGCCGCTCGATCAGGGCGTAGCCCATGGCCCCAAGGGCATGGCTGACCTCGATGGCCCGCAGGAAGATGTTGTTCTTGACCTCAACCTGCTGATCCGCCTCCAGGGGGATGAGCTCGTACGGTGTTCGCTGGCCCTCCAGCGCCTCCCAGCTCTGCATCATCGTGTGTAGAGCATTGGCCAGCCGGGCGTGGCAGACGCACTTTCCCGTGCCCATTCGCTGGAATACTCGCTGACTGAAGTAGTATGGCAGCCCCCCGACGTGGTCCATGTGACCATGGGTCAGGGCGACATACGGCGAACTCAGCGCGATTCGCGGACACATCCCGATATCGAACGCGACGTCCAGCTCGGGGATCTGCACGACCGTCTGCTCGCCGGCAATGCTGATGCCCTGGACGCGATACGGCGGCACGAAAAGAAAGCCGACCTGGCCCGAACGAGCAGGGGCCTTGGGGAGCATGATGGAAACTCCATCAGCAGCGCTCTCGCGCTGCCGGAGAACCTGAGCTTTGTCGGGTCATGCTATGGCAAACTCAGCGAGAATCAACCGCCCAATAGGTATCCGCAAATCATGCCCATCCACGCCTTGAGTGATTGGTATCCACTTGACCTCACAAGGGGTTGGCGTAGTCTAACCACTTGCTTTGAGAAGACTTCGTCGCCCCGTTCGTCTAGAGGCCCAGGACGCCAGGTTCTCATCCTGGTAACAGGGGTTCGAATCCCCTACGGGGTATTCACCTTCGAGATTGATGTGTGCCTATGGGGCGTCGCTGGGCATGCTCCGAGTCGTGCTTGACCAGGTTAGCGGTGGCGTCTGGGTGGCGGCGCTATCCGCGGCCCGCTTGCACGAGTGACGCAGGTCTCGCTCCTAGCCGCCGATCGCAGACATTGTCCTTGCCGGGGGCTCAAAGTCCTGCGAACCGATGCCGTGGCCGGTCTGCTTCGTCCACATCGAGTCGGCGATGAACTCCGCAATATCGTCATCCGTTGCGCCGCCGCGCAGCAGTGGGCGAAGATCCCATTCCTTGTGGCTGAACAGGCACGGTCGCACCTTGCCGTCGGCCGTGATGCGCAGGCGACTGCATGCGCCGCAGAACGGCCGGGTGACCGAAGCGATGATCCCGATACGTCCAGCGACCCCATCGGCGAACGAAAAGTTCAGCGAGGTACTCGAAGGATCATCTCGATCAAGCGGCACCAGCTTGTGACGGCCGGTGATGCTTTGGAGCATCTCGTCGGCAGAGACGACATCGGCGCGCGTCCAGGCGCGGCTCGAATCCAGCGGCATGAACTCGATCAGCCGTATCGTGATGGCGTGCTCGCGGGCGAAATCGGCGAAGTCAGCGATCTCGTCATCATTGACTCCGCGCATGATGACGGCGTTGACCTTGATCGGATCGAATCCGGCATCCCTGGCCAGGCGAATCGCATCAACCACAGTCTGGGCGGAGGTGTTTGTGCGGGTAATCTTTGCCACGCGCTGGGGCCGCAGGCTGTCGAGGCTGAGCGTGATGCGATGCAGACCTTCGCGTCGCCACTGCTCAAGAGGCATGTGTTGCAGCAACGAACCGTTGGTCGTCATCGCGAGGTCACCAAACTCGAGTCGGCCGAGCTGGGCGATCAATTCATTGAGGTGTGGATAGAGCGTGGGCTCGCCGCCGGTG
>JADFIM010000192.1 GCA_022566725.1 Planctomycetota bacterium | reverse complement strand
TCGGCGCGAAGCATGCGTTTTATCTGGCGATGCAATGCCTGATTGATCCCGGGCAAGGGCAGCAAGTGATCCTTCCCACGCCCGCGTGGGTGAGCTATCGGCCGATCATCGAGCTGGCCGGCGGCGAGGTCGTCGAAGTGCCCGGCCCGATGGAGAACGAATTCAAGATCACGCCCGATCAACTGAGCCGGGCGATCACCGATCGTACCGCTGCGGTCATCATCAACAGCCCGTCCAACCCGTGCGGAACCATGTACAGCCCGGATGAGCTACGCGCCTTGGCCGAGGTGCTCAACCGCCACGACCAGATCACGATCATCACCGACGAGATCTACGAGAAGCTCATCTACGGGGGTATCGAGCACTTCTCACTGGGGTCGATCGAGCCCATCGCCGACCGTGTGGTGACGATCAATGGGTTGAGCAAGGCCTACGCGATGACCGGGTGGCGAATCGGCTATGCATGCGCCCCCGGAAATGACGGGGTGCTTGCCAGAGCTATGGCGAAGCTGCAAGGGCAGATGACCAGCAACATTACCTCCTTCTGCTATGCAGCAGTTGTGGAATCGCTGAGAAACGGCGCCGAGGCCGTGGAGCGGATGCGGTGTGTCTTTGCCGATCGAGCCGAATTGATCCACGGGCTTCTCGGCCGGTGGCCGCAGGTCCAATGCCCGAAGCCCACCGGTGCTTTCTACGTCTTCCCGGATATCAGCGCCCACTTCGGCACGCGGTCCGCAGCCGGCAGCGTTATCGATTCATCGGTCGCATTCGCCGACGCGCTGCTTGAAGAGGCGAACGTGGCTGTCGTGGCTGGCGACGACTTTGGCGCCTGCGCCCGCGGTCACGTGCGACTCAGCTTCGCGGCAAGCCCCCAGCAGATCACCGAAGGCTGCGGGCGAATTGACACCTGGCTGCGCCAGTTGCGTTGATACGCGCGCAAGCCCGCGGGCCAACCGGCCATTGATCCATCCTATAGCCCCCGGCTCTGCCGGGGGGTTCCCGGGTAACCGAATCGACTGTTGTTCAACCCCCCGGCAGAGCCGGGGGCTATGGGCGTTGGTTGAGCGCACCGGCCGGCCTTTAGCCCCGGCCTCCGGCCGGGGGTTGCGCCGAAAGTGGTCGATGGCCCGCATGGCGATGAACGTAGTCCAAGCGTACCTGCACCTGTGACTTGGTAAGACACAGGCGGTGGTCGTACCCTGACGTCCAAATGCGACCACGATGGAGTGGTTGGCGCATGCGGGTCTTCAATCGACCAACCATTACCTCGACGGGATCGAAGCCGTGATCAACGAGCCAGTGCGCATGCCATGATTCGATACTTGCGGCGAGTAAGTGATAGGTGAATTCGTGGCAGCCGGCAACAAGCGCTTCAAAGAGTTGGTCCTGCTCACGGGGTGTGAAGAACACCGGATCGCCAACCAACAACGACTCGCTGTGGTCGAGCAGATGCGGCGAACCGGGCAGGATAACGCCGTCCTCAACGTAACCCCGTAGATCACCTGGTAGCCATGTTCCGTAGCTGGTGGTGGTGATCATCGTGGCGAGCACGCGACGGGGCATGTTGATCAATGTACCGCGTGGTTCATGATGACCGCGGTGATCAAGACGGCAATTTTTGCCCCCCGGCAGAGCCCGGGACTATAGGTGAGGCTGCGGCCAATTACGAACGCCCGTTGCCCGCGATCATCGCATCCTATAGCCCCCGGCTTTGCCGGGGGGTTGCCGGGTAATCAAATCCACTGTTGTGCAACCCCCGGGCAGAGCCCGGGGCTATAGGTGGGTCATACCCCGGCCAGTTCGACACTCGCGACGCTCAGGATGCCTGGCGCTGTACGCAGTGCGTCGAGCAGCGCTGCGCTCGGCGGTGCGTCGAGCTTGAGGATCATCATCGCGATCGTCCGGCCGGTCGAGGCGTCGTTCTTTCGGCCGATGACCATCTCAGCGATGTTGACGTTCGCCTCGCCGAACATCTTGCCGACCAGGCCGATGCGCCCCGGCTCGTCGGCGTTGGTGAGCAGGACCATGTGCCCTGCTGGGACCATGTCCATCGCATATCCGTCGAGGTGGGTGACGCGCGGCAGATCATCGGCGTGAATCGTGCCTTCAACCCGGCGGGTTTCGCCGGCCTGGTCGATCTCAATGGCCAGTCGGTCCTCGCCGTGATCGGCGGCGATGACGGTCTGGGCGTCGATGTGTCGTTGCTCGGCGATGATGCCGGCGTTGATGAGGTTCACCGGCTCGTCGAGATGTCGGCCAAGCACCTCAACCAGCGCGTAGCGGGCGATGGTGTCGGCCCGACTCGCCAAGACTTCGCCCCGGACTGTGAAACGAACGGCTCGTAGCTGCTGCGGTGCGGCCGCGGCCTCCAAGAGGGCGATCATCCGGGCGCTGAGGTCTACAAAGGCCCGTTGCCGGTCGGAAAGATCAAGGCTCAGTTCACCGGCGTTGACCGCCCCGACCATCCCCTCGCCACGGAGGTAGGTCACCAGCGCCCGGCAGGCATCCACGGCCACGGCTTCCTGAGCCTCGACGGTCGATGCACCGAGGTGGGGGGTGGTGAGAATCTTGGGATGATTGCGCAGCGGATTGTCAGCCGGCAGCGGCTCCTGCTCGAATACATCCAGGGCGGCCCCACCGCATTGGCCGGACTCCAGCGCCTCCAACAGCGCGGCCTCATCGACAATCCCGCCGCGCGAGGCATTGATCACCAGCATGCCCGGCTTCGCTGCGGCGAAGGCTGCGCGGTCGAGCATGCCCGTGGTCGCTTCCGTCATGGGCACGTGAAAGCTGACCATGTCCACGCGGGCCAGCAACTGCTCAAGCGAATCGACCAGCGGCACCCGACCTTCCAGCGCCGAGTCGGCGTTGATGATCGGGTCGTACGCACACACCGACATCCCAAAGGCCAGCGCCCGTTCGGCGACGCTGCGGCCGATCCGGCCCAGACCGACGACGCCCAGGGTCTTGCCGTGCAACTGGATGCCGACGAACCGGTTTCGATCCCAGCCGCCGCCGGCGACCGTCGCGTGGGCGGTGGCGATGTCCCGGGCCAGCGCGAGCATGAGGGCGAAGGTGTGCTCAGCAGTGGCGATGGTGCTGGCTGAGGCGGCGTTCATCACCGCGATGCCCAGACGGGTCGCCGTCTGAACGTCGATGTTGTCCACGCCGACCCCGGCTCGGGCGATGGCCCGCAGCCGAGACCCGCCTGCCTGGGCGCACCGCTGAAGCACCGGCCGAGTTATCTGGACCGCGGATCGCACGACGACCCCATCGTGGGTTCGCAGGGCATCGGCCAGGGCATCACCGGCCAGCCCCGTCTGGACGCTCACCTGCACATCATGCTGGGAGCCGAGGTATTCGGCCCCCTCTGAAGCGAGCTTGTCGGCGATCAGAATCCGCATCAAACGCTCTCCCTGGCCTGGGCAGCCGCTATCTTCGGCTCAAACACGCTGGGCTATGGATCAATCGGCAACCTTTGGACGGCGAACGCGGGAGATGCTAGACTAGCGGACTCTCGAAATGTGATGAACTAGACGAGGATTCAGCGACAACAATGGCCCTCGCTGCCCAGCTCAGACAGACCTTGATCAAGGATTTCCAGCGACACGAAGGCGACACCGGGTCGCCCGAGGTCCAGGTGGCGATCCTCACCAATCGAATGCGGGAACTGTCCGAGCACTTGCAGGTTCAGAAGCATGACTTCGCTTCCAGGCGCGGTCTGGTGCTGATGGTCGGCAAGCGGAATCGCTTGTTGAAATACCTCGCGAGAACCGATCGAGCGGCTTATCTGGCGCTGATCAAACGGCTCGGGTTGCGCAAGTAGTGCGAGCCGATTGTGAGTGGTCGAGCGGTCGGCCGACATCAGGTGGCAGTAGGCAAGCCACAGTTGATGGTCCACCACCAGGGCCCGACTGTACCTTGCCTTCTGCCTCTTAGGAGTCGGCGGCCGCGAATGAAACCCGCGCCGACTCCGATGCGCGGGTGGACTCCTACCAGAGGTGGAAACTCAATGCCATACGTTTGTGTTGAACGGAAGATCGGCGGCCGCACGCTGAGGTTGGAAACCGGCAAGATCGCCAAGCTGGCCAGCGGCGCCGTGGTGGCCAGCTATGCCGATACCACTGTGCTAGCGACGGCGATGCGGGCCGGGCCGCGCCCCGGGCTGGACTTCTTCCCGCTTCAGTGCGACTACCGCGAGAAACTTGGGGCCGGCGGCAAGTTCCCCGGCGGGTTCCGCAAGCGCGAAGGTCCCCCCGGCGAAAAAGAAATTCTCACCATGCGGATGATGGATCGTCCGATTCGTCCGCTGTTTCCCGATGGGTTTATCGATGAGATCCAGCTCCAGGCGTGGGTGATGAGCCACGACGGCCAGAACGACGCCGATGTGTTGGCCTGCACCGCGGCCTCGGCGGCGCTGTGCCTGACGGATGCACCCTTCAACGGGCCGGTCGCCACGGTGCGCGTTGGGCGGATCACCACCGATGAAGGCGAGCAGTTCGTGCTGAACCCGACCCACGCTCAGTTGGAGTTCTCCGACCTCGATCTGGTTCTCTCCGGCCACGCCGACGGCATCAACATGATCGAGATCGGAGCGGCCGAGGTGCCCGAGGCTGATGTCCTGCAGGCGATCCGCGTTGGATACGAACAGGGCATCAAACCCCTCCTGGAAATGCAGCGCGAGCTGATGCAGAAGGCGGGGGTGAGCGAAAAGGTCCCCGGTGAGCTGCACTTGCCGGCTCAAGAGGTCGTGGATCAGGTCCGCCAGCTCGCCGAAGAGGAGCTCACCCGACATCGCCAAATCCACGGCAAACAGCCGCGTGAGGAGGCTGTCGAGGCCCTACGTGACCGGATGCTCCAAGAGCACTTTGCGGTTCCGGAGGATGGCACCCATGCCCAGTACCTCGCCGCCGAGCAACGTCACCAGGACGCCAAGGAGGCCTTTCGTCGGCTCGAGAAAAAGATCGCCCACAAGCTCCTCGCCCAGCAGGGCATCCGGGCGGACGGGCGCCGGTTGACCGAGATTCGTCCCATCGATATCGAGGTCGCCATATTTGCCCGAACGCACGGCTCTGCAATGTTTCAGCGGGGCGAAACCCAGGCATTAGCTGTCTGCGTCCTGGGCACCACCCGCAATGAGCAGATTGTTGACGGGCTGATGCCCGAGTACGCCAAGAAGTTCTACTTGCATTACAACTTCCCACCGTTCTGCGTGGGTGAAGTGAAGCGGATCATGGGCCCCGGCCGGCGCGAGATCGGCCATGGGGCCCTGGCTGAGCGATCGTTGCTGGCGATCCTGCCCCAGCTCGAAGAATTCCCCTACACCATCCGGCTGGTGAGCGACATCACCGAGTCCAACGGGTCGTCGTCGATGGCCGCCGTGTGTAGCGGCTGCCTGGCGCTGATGGACGCGGGCGTGCCGATCAAGGGCACCTGTGCCGGCATCTCCGTCGGCCGATTCACCGACCCCGACGGCAAGGTCACCCATGTCACCGACATCATCGGCGAAGAGGACTTCTTCGGCGAGATGGACTTCAAGGTGGCCGGCACACGCGAGGGGATCACCGGCGTTCAACTCGACCTCAAGGCTCGTGGACTCGACCTCGCTGAGATCGCCCA
>JADFIM010000191.1 GCA_022566725.1 Planctomycetota bacterium | reverse complement strand
GGTCTCGCAGGAGCACCGCGGCCACCCAGATTCGGCCGCCTGGGCGCAGGGTCCCCCCCGCCAGAAGGGGGATCGGCAGCACCATCGCCGCCCAAATCGCTGCCCCGAGCTGTGACGAAACTACCAGGGCCGTGGCAAGGTAGCCCGCCACGACCACGCTGAGGATCATGGCCTGTACCACGGTTTTCACCGAGGCAGCCGCCGGGATCGCGTTGAATGTCCGGTGATAGGCGATGCGGCCAAACAGACCGGGGCGAAGCGGCAGGAAGTTCAGCAAGGTGGCGGCGGCGATCAGAGCCTGCATCTCCACCCGGCCGACCTTGCCATAGCGTGAGATCAGCACGGTGAAAAGCAGCCCCGTGAGCAGGAGATTCGCAAGCACCGAACCAAGAAGAAGGGCAAGATGCGACGCGGCCGGCTGTCGCATGGAGTCCAATGCCTGGCCGATCGCATCATGCTGCCGGACGACGACGACGACCGCCGCCGCTAGCAGCGCCGCGGCGATGACAATGCCCGCCCAACGAAGCAGTCGCGGTGGAGGTGTATACGATCCCGGCGATATCAATGGCGACGGATCGTCGGCCATGTTCACTGATCCGGCCGGGTCGCTTCGCGAGTGAGCCCCGCCTCCATGAGTTCGGCCACTCGGCGAACGTCCGGATCGCTACCTCGCTTGGCGGCATCGAGCATTGGATCATCCAGGCCGGTCAGACCATACAGCAGGTAGGCGATCCGCACGAGTCGATCTTCGCTCTTTCGAGCCATGGCAAGCAAGGGCTCAAGCTCCTCGGTGCGGCGCATCACGGCCAGAAGCCAGGCTTGCGATGCGGCATCCAGCTTCGGGTACGCTTCTGCCAGGGCTGCGGCGGCGGCGGTCATCTGCTGGCGCAGCTCATCGGGTATCTCCTGGGCCTGACCGGCGACCACGTGGCTCAGGAGACCCATGGTTTGGAGATCCTCAGGCGAGTCCGGCTCAAGGATGGCCGCGATCGACTCAGTAAGCCAACCCGAGGTCACCCGCGCGCCGTTGACTCGAATCGGCTGCGAGGTGTATTGACTGCCGAGGATGCCGGGACGAATCACGCCCGACGACGTGAGCCTAAAGTTGATGATCGCTTTGACCTTCAACGTTGCTCCCCGTAAGGCTAGGCTGTTGAGGACCTGGTTGAGGACGCTACGGCGAAGATTGACGGGCACAACCATCCGCTCGTGTGGTTCCAGCCGCAGCCTGCGCCCGATGTCAACGATCATTGGAGGAAGCGCACTTATTTTTGGCGCACGGCTGATTTGCGCCGTCGGAAGCAAGGCGATCAACGGGCGGATCGGCCCACCACTGTCAATCGCCAACGGAAAGGGGGCGTGGTTCGTGATCTCCAGGTTGACGATGATCGGTTCGTAGGGGTCAAAGGTGGTCTTGGTGGAGATCACCCGCACGCTCACGGCCAGGGTCGGATCATCAGGGAACCGATCGACCACCCGGGGGATGGTGCGGATGAGTTGCTCCAGTTGGGCGGCCTGCTCGGTCGGTGGGATGCGCTGGTCGATCAGCTCGGCGAGCAAATCGGCTGCCCAGACGCCCATGAGGGTGCCTGGCTGGCTGCGAGCCACGGCCAGCAGACCCCGAGCCGCGTCCCGGTGTCGGCCTTGCTGTAGCTTGGCCAGTGCCAGGCCGAGCCTGGCGGTCGGATCACCATTCGCAAGCGGCTCGAGCCGCTCGACTGCTGATTCCAGGGCACCTTGACGCAGGGCGATCCAGCCGTCGAACCTGGTCCGGGCCGATTCGCTCAACCCGCCCTCGTCACAGGCCTGTTCGGCCGATTCAAGAAAGCTGCTGGCGCCAACTGTGTCCTTACCCAGCCACAGCGCGACCCAGGCCGCTTCGAGATAGCGCTGCGCCAGCTCGGTGGGGTCTGAGTCTTGCCGGGCCGCAACATCAGCGAGCTCGACCTCGTACGCGGCGATCGCGGTTCGCAACGTCGGGCCGGCCTGCTCGTCCCCGAGCCGGTTATGTATCGCCGCTCGGACCGTGGCCAGAGTGCTCGTCAGCGGTGCATGGCGCTTGGCCAGATCCAGGGGAGTTAGCTGCGGGTTCTCCTGCTTGAGCCTGAAGCGATACACATCGTCAACCTGCCGTTGGCGGTCACGAATGATCACCAACGCTTCGGCGGCTTCACCGCGACCCCACTGTGCCACCGTGCGGTCGGCGAGCAGACCGCTGGGGGGCGGCCGACCCCATGCAGCATGGGTTCGCATGGCCAGGTCATAGAGGCGAACGGCCCCTACATACGCCCCGTGCTCCAACAGCAGCTCACCCAGCACAACCTGGGTATTCACGTCGGTGGGGTCAGCCAGCACCATGCTCGTCAGCAGCTCTGCCTCGGCGAGTGGATCCGCCACGTTCATGCGGAAGAACCCCGTGGCCATGGCAACGGCAGTCCGATTGGACGGATCCAGCGCAACGGATTCAGCGAGCCATCGGCCGAACCCCTCAACATCACCCAGGCGTTGTAGAAGTAGCGCGAAATCGGCTGCCAGTCGTGATGCCACGATCGGACCAAGCATCTGTCGGGAGTCTGGCGAAAGCAGGCTTTCGTATCCCTCGATCCGCTCCTCGATGGTATGAGTGTTTTCGATGGCCTCGTTGATATACTGGAGGCGAATCACATCGTCGCGTGGATCAAGACCGACAAGGCGAATCAGGGCCGCGCTCTTCAGATCGCTGCGCTCCGCCAGCGTGGCGATTTCCAGCAAGGTTCGCCAGACCTCAGGGTTATCCGGGTCAAGCTGGGCCGCGTATTGGCCAAGTGATACGGCACCATCAAGGGCTTGGACCGTCAGCGGCTCCGCTTCGGTCACTGCTACGGCGGCACGGAGGAATTGCCCCGCCAGCCGATGCTGGGGCGTCACTTCACCGGCCGATAATGATGTGTGTGCCGCGAACAGGGCGACCAGCAGTCCAGCCACGCTCTGGTAGGGGCGTACAAGGCCCCGTGCTCGACGCTTCTGGCGTCCTGCAACAGCCCTCGCGAAATCGCGAAACCGGAAGGGGCGGACGTGTCGTATAGTACAGATCAAGGCCGCTACGGTGGGGTAAGGACTCGCGTGGGGGCGGCCGGCAATGAAGGCTCGGCGGCCATCCTCACCAAACCGCCAATCAACACGTAACGGCATCGACGTGGACCGGCATCGTCTTGAGCAGATCGTTGACACTATCGACCCCCGCTGCTACGGTCGTAGACTGGCGAGGTTCGGCAAATCCGGCTTCCCACCCGAGTTGGAGGGCCAAGGCAGCAATGCGTAGCCGTTGGGCTATCTTCTGTACGCTGCTCATGTTTCTCGCCGTCGGGATCGCCTCGCTCGCCTGGGGCGGCCCCCCATCGATCGGCAGCGGGCTGCCCGGCGCGGCCAACCTGACCCCGCAACAGCGAAGCAACATCCGTGAGTATGCCGGCTACTGGTGCGATCAGCTCGCCTCATCCGGCCAGGACGATGTGGCCAAGGTCCGGCGGAATCTCGTCGAGCCGCTCCGGGCCCCGCGCGTGCGTGACGTATTCCGTTACGAATACGCGCAGGCCGCCCTGCCTCAACTTCAGGAGATCATCAGCGGCGACAACCCTCTCACAGCCGTCAACGCGATGCTGGTTGTGGGGTTCCTCGGAACCGAGCGGGCACTTGAGACCATCGTCGATCACTGTGACATCGAAGACGAGCCGCGGTTTCATGTTCGCTTGTGGGCAGCGAAGGCCTTGGTCATCGCCATCGGGCAAGGAAGCATCGCCGATAGAGATGTCAACCGGGCGTTGCGGAGACTCGGCCACGCCGCCGGGCGGGAAGAGAAATGGCTGATCCTGCGCCGGCAGTTCCAGGCGCTGGCCTCAGTCAACGGCCCGGTGTCGCGGGAAGTGCAATTGAGCGTCCTTAGCAGCACGACCGATCGAATGATGCACAGCGGCATCGTTCCTTGCGAGCTCATGCAAGCCGTGTATCCGGCGCTCAAGCGCATGCGCGACGATTTGATCGTCCTGGGGCGGGACGAACAGCAGAGCTTCGGTAGAGTCCTCGCACCCGTCCTCTGTGATATCTGCAGTGTCGCGCAGGCGCACTGGGACAGCGCACAGGACGACCTGGTCGCCAAGATCGCTTACGGCGGAGCAGTTCAGATCAGCGAAAGTATGCTGCAACTCATCGACCCCGAACTGCGACCCGGTCAGCGGGCTCCCAAGACTGCGCTCGGCCGAGCCTGGAAGGATCGAGACGAACCCAGGTTCAGTGCAGACCACGACAAGTGGCAATCCATCATCGCGAAACCGCCGTACAAGCAGCCATAGAGCGGTTCCTGAATGGCTGGAACGTTCGTGACGGGCCGCGCGACCGTAACGGAGCGAACGCACCTCGGCCGTTTACCGACGTGCGCGGCTCGTCGGCTCCCGGCGTCTCCTTGGGGGCGAATGGGACTACACTGCCCCAATAATGAAGCTGCTCGCGATGTTCGGACTCATGCTGGCCGTGCTGGCGGCGGTCGCGTATCTCGATGACCCGCCGACGAGAGCTGAGCTGGTCTTCGTCAATCGCAGCGAGGTCTTCACGCTCGACCCGCAGCGCATGAGTTGGCTTCAGGACTTCCGCATGGCCTACGCCCTGTACGAAGGGCTGGTCAGGTGGGACAACGAGGACTTCAGCATCGAGCCGGCTGCAGCCGAGTGGACCCTCAGCGACGATCGCCTGAGCTACACCTTCGCCATTCGCCCCGATGCGAGGTGGTCAAACGGCGATCCGCTGACCGCCCACGATTTCATCTACTCCTGGCAGCGGGCCATCCTGCCGGACACCGCTGCGGACTACTCCAACATGTTCTTCGTGATCGGGGGTGCGGAGGAGTTCTTTCGTTGGCGTGCCGACGCGCTGGACAAGTTCGCCGCCGCCAACGCCCAGCTCGATCCCGATACTCGTGCTGCAAATGCCTTGGAGTTGTGGGAGGAGACGATCGCCCGCTTTGAGGAAACGGTCGCCCTGAAGGCCCTGGACGATCGAACATTGCGAGTGACACTCGTTCACCCGACCACGTACTTCCTCGATCTTGTCGCGTTCGGTGTGTTCCACCCGGTCCATCGGCCGACGGTCGAGGGCTGGCAGGTTGATGAGGCGACCGCCGCCAAGTTGCGCGAGTTCGGCTGGTCGCACCTCTCGCCGCCGAGCTTCGCCAACCGCCGCTTCGTGAAGATCAACAGCGACACCGGCCGGTTGGAGCAGAAGCACGGCTGGACCAAGCCAAAGCACCTGGTGTGCAACGGCCCGTACGTGTTGACGCAGTGGCGGTACAAGCGCGGCCTGCGCCTGGAGCGCAACGCCTCCTACCACAGCCCGCAGCGCGTACATAGCGCTTCAATCGAATGTGTCTCCATTGAGGACACCAACACCGCGATTCTTGCCTTCGAGTCGGGGCAGATTGATTGGCTCAGCGATGTCAGCGCCGAGTACCAGGCGGACATGCTGGCCCAGCGCCAGGCCTACGAGCAGCGCTACGCACACCTGATCCAAGCGATGCTTGGAGAGGGTCGGTCTCTTGACGAGGCGCTGGCGGCGCTGCCGGAACCCCAAGCAGGCGAGCGCCGCAACATCCACGTGTTCCC
>JADFIM010000190.1 GCA_022566725.1 Planctomycetota bacterium | reverse complement strand
ATCGCATGCAGGAGTCGAGAAAGGCGGCGAGGGCGCTCAAGGCGGTGGCGGTAGCAACCACAACGGATCGGGTGACGATCCATCGCTCACCGCGGCGCTCGGTGAGATGGGGTTCGATAGCGTCGACGAATACCAGGGCTGGCTGATCGACGCAAGCGACTCCGAAGCCTTCGCGTCCGCGTCTCTGCTGCTTGCGCTTCTGGAGGCGCAACCATAGGAAAGAGATCGCCAGCGCATCGGGTATGCGGTTGTCCACCGGGTTGACACAACCCGGCTCACCATGAGCCAAAGCCCAGGGAACGCATTCCCTGGGCTTTTTGTGTGTTGGCGTCCGGTGCGCCGGGGGCAAATGGGGGTATCCTCCGCAGGCGATGCCCACGGTTGCCCTGAGCACGATTTCCCAGCTTGGCCAGGCGGTGTTGCTGGCGGTGGCTGGGTTCGGCCGGTTCACGCGGTTCGCGGGCGCCACGGCCATGTGGTTGTTTCTGCGGCCGGATCGATGGTGCCGGTGGCGTCTGCTGGGGCGGCAGATGTACTCCGTGGGAGTGGCGTCGATCCCCGTGGTGGCGATCACCGGGGCGTTCATCGGCATGGTGCTGGCCCTGGAAGGCTTTGGCCAATTCGAGGCCTTGGGGCAGCAAGGCAGACTCGGCGGCATCATCAACGTCTCGGTCACCAAACAGATCGGGCCGGTGCTGGCGGCGGTGATGGTCGCCGGCCGGGTCGGGGGCGCGCTGGCGGCCGAGCTGGGAACCATGCGGGTCACCGAACAGCTTGACGCGCTTCGGGCGATGGCTGTGGACCCGATCGGCCATCTGGTTGTGCCTCGCTTCGTCGCTTGCGTGGTGATGACGCCGATTCTGACCATCTACTCCGACCTGCTGGGCGTCTGGGGCGGCTGGTTGATCACAGTGCGGTACCACGGTGTGTCCGAGTATGAATACTGGGATTTCACGCGGTATTTCGTCGAGTGGTGGGAGCCGACCTCGGGCCTGATCAAGAGTGTGTTCTTTGGGGCCAGCATTGGTTTGATCGCCTGCTACAACGGGTTCCATTCCCGCCCGGGCGCAGCTGGCGTCGGCCGAGCCGCGACCGACGCATTCGTGCAGAGTTTCCTAGCTATCATCCTGCTCAACCTCATTCTGGCAAGTTTTCTCAACACCATCCATGCGAGCTTCATCGCCGAGGAAGGCTTGTCCGCGTTGGGGTGATCACCGCTGGAACCAAGTCGCCTACCCGCTTGGTCCGTGCGATCACAAGGAGCAAGCGCGGTCGGAGAATCAAGCTGGGCGGCACGGCACAGCTTGCTCGGAATGTGGCGTGGCGACTCTAGCCGGTGGGTCTGATGGCTGACGGCCGGACCGGAGGTTTGGGATCGCAGGCAGAGTGAACGGCCGGTGGGCCCCATTTCGAATTCCGCGGATCCACATCGCGAATCTGCGTCCTAAAAAACCTTTGAAATAGGTACATTTGCACTTGTCATATCGGACTATTGCGGTCACAATGGGTGCAACGAGAAGAGAGGCACGATTCCAAGGCGGTAGTTCGTGCGGCAATTGTGGCGGAGAGCCACTGAGTGTGGTTGTGTTGACGCCGCAGGGTGATCGAGCCGTGGAGCGTGCCTAAAAAGAGGGAGAGGCTACCATGGCAAGGCGATTCGTGTTCGTCACTGTGTGGTTGTGGGTATGGAGTGCAGCGTTTTCAGGCATCGCTTCCGCCGGGATCATCGACACGAGCGGCGCGATTTTGGAAATTGTGCCGCCATCGTCGGTCGAACTGGACGCGCTGGAAAGTAACTCGAAGATCTTCGCCTTTACCGAGATGCCCGGGCTTACGCTCGACTATGAGCTCGCCGTCGATATCACCAGCCCGGGCTTCTATGGCGAGGTGGGCAACCTCACGCCGGGATCGATTGAGGCCAAGACGGTGGTCGATGTCTATTTCATACATTTTGATCCGGTGAGCAATCTCGTGAATCTGCTGGGGTCGATCACGTTCGACCAAGACATTTTGGGCGTGATCGTGCTCAACGATAGCCTCAACGCGACCGACCGCACGCTCGGCTTTCCACAGACGGCATACCCGACGGGTCTGAACAACCGCGGCCTCGACTTCGGTGGGGTCTATAGCGATTTCATCACACTCAGTGAAGACCGCCGTACGATTAGCATCAATTGGCAAGCGACGAGAAGGGTGGACCAGATTCGGATCATCACCGCGATCCCGGCGCCGGGTGCGCTGGTGCTGCTCGGCCTTGCAGGTCTAGCCGGAACCACACGTCGGCGGCGGAAGCAAGCAGCATAAACGGCGTCCTGTGCCAGCACGAGCGCTGCGCGCAACCGGAATTGTGTTCCGGGAGTCGCCTGGAAACTGCCGACAATTGTTCGGAATAGCTCCGGTCACGGGAGACTTGTGATAGGCGGCAGCGTGACGTTGCGCTGCGGGCGTGCGGTGCCGGCCTAACCCCGGGAGGTCCCGATGAAACTCGCTGGAGCAATGCTCGGAGCTCTGATCGTCGTCGGCCCTCCTTCGGGTCAACCGCCGATGGGACCGCTGCAGCGCTACGATCCGCGGCTGTACGATTTCACGATTGATGTGACGCTCACCACGGCGTGGCAGTTGGACGCTACTCAACAAAGAACGTACAACCTCGTCAATGCCCCGATCGTGATGCCGATCATCTTCCAGGGCACATTCAGTTCAGTGTCGAAAGATACGCTACGGGCACGGTTGTGGTTGGGCGGTCGCGAGGACACTGAACTGACCAGTCGCACGAGGCTCGACGACGGATTCCCGCATCACACGCAACTGGCCGTACTCACGATCAGGGAGTTCCACGGCAAATCGCTGCGATGGCAGCTTGGTTACCGTGCGCAGGTGTGGTCCAGCCGCCTGAAGAATGAGGATGCCGCAGCCGCCATCGGCTGGCCGAATGAATGGCCCAAGGAAGTGCAGGACGGCTTGAAGCCACAGAAATACATTGAATCCGATGATCCCTTCTTCGCCCAAGCCGTGGAGCACGCCAGCGAGGGCAAGCTGCGGCTGGTTCCGCCCTACCTTGCCGCAAAGGATCTGGTCCGGTACTGCGTGAACAAGATCCGACTGAGCGGCAGCGGGCTTGGTCGTGGCAACGCGGGGGTCGTGCATGGACTGCAGATCATCGGAGCCAAACGGGCAGCGACCGAAGGCGTCGGCGGGCCGCACGACCTGGTGTGCGTGTGCGTGGCCATGCTTCGAGCAGCCGGCATCCCGGCCAGGCCGGTCATCGGCGTGCATGAAGAGAAGCAGCTTGGGCGAACGAGGTTTGTCAGTTGGGCGGAGTTCTATCTTCCCGAGGCGGGATGGGTTCCGTTCGACCCGATCGAGATGCGAGGCAAGGTCCGCAGCTTAGATGTCCGCCGCCCGTGGCCGGAGTTCGGCACGATGAAGGACCTCAATCGCCGTATCCCGCTGGCGTACCATTTCATGCCGCCGGCCGCGGTCCAGACGCCACAGTACCCTTCGGTATGGGGTTGGGATCCGCGCCCAGGCGGCGACCCATCCAGCCAGCAACATATACGTCTGAGCATCACCTCACGTGGACGGGGTACGGACGATCTGCGGTAGCACATGGCGCTGCTCGTTGCCTGACGATCCTCAGCCCGCGCGGTTGTTAGGGACCGCAATGACACCACGGCGGCTCCAGCCGCAGAGGTTCCAACCAGTCACGGCTCGGCAGGAACGTATAGAAACGCGTAGTGTTCTGGTCGATTTGGCCATCGCCGTCGTCGTCGGAACTTCGAGGCACTGTGATGCCGGCCCCCACGTGACCGTCAACGAAGGCTAGATTCACCTGGACCTTCTTGAAATGCCAGCGCTGCAAGCGGTCGCCGGGCAAGCCGCCGGCCCACGGCTCCACCTGGTAGTTGTAGATCGGCAGGTCGCCGATCATCCATGTCTTGGTCGGCTGTTCAACGCGGGGCATCTTTCCGCCAAGCCGCCCAGTCGCGTCACATGAGGGAGTTCGAGCCGGGACCAGCGTCCAGCAGCCCTCCCCGTCCAGAGCATGGTCGTTGAGCGTGTAGCTGGTGCCGATGTAGTCGTACATGGTCAAGACATGGTCAGGGTAAAACGGCGGCTGAGCCGGCAGCCCTCGATCCAGCGGGCAAAGAAAGGCCGGAACGTGCTCGTCGATGTATTCGTCGCCGTCGTCGTCGGATCGCCACGCATCCGGGCCCAGATACGTGTTCAAAGGACGCCGGTCGGCCCCGATGTCGTTGATGCCGTAGAAGGCCAACTCGCCGCGCTTGCCGCCGAAAAGCGCACCGACGATCGCCTCTACACCGGGAGCGACCTCCGCGGCGACCTGCGGCAGGTGATCGTTCCAGGCGGCGCGATAGGCCAGTGTGGCCGCCCCAAGCTGGCGCAGGTTGCTGGCACAGGTAGTCTCGCCGGAATGCTCGCGCACCCGGCTGAGTGTCGGCAGCAGCAGACCCATCAACACAGCTAGGACCGCGATGACAACCAATATTTCGACCATCGTCATACCGCGGGCCGCCCTGTGGTCTGCTCGCGCTTGCATTTTCATAGCATACGCCTCTTCGTGCCTCGATGATGCACTTGGTCGCCGGGCTCCGTCCTACCAGCCAACCAACACCCAAGAGAGCAACGCCGCCAGCATCACCAGCACCACCAGGATCATCCATCGGCGGCGAAACCACCGCTCGATCGGCGGCCGAGTCGAGGTGTCCCCGCCCAGATAGACGCCGCATGAGGGGCAGACCTCGGCTTGGTCCCACACCTTAGAGCCACACTCGGGACAATAGGCTGTGGTGCCACTGAACCGCCTGAGGTCCTCCGGGCTGGGGCCTTGCTCATCGAGCATTACATCAGGGTATGCGGGGAGACCTTCGTCTGAAGGAGGGTACTTGGCGGCAGGGCTGCTCAAGGGGCGGGAAGCCCGGATTCTGACCATTCTGCCTCGACGCCTGTCCATCGGGCCCGGCAGGCTCGCCGAGGCCTTCTGGCCGTTTTCCAGCTCGATCGCGGTGTCAGGAGTGTATCAACAGGCTCGGCAACGCTCATGTCCTGGCAATTGACGCCATTTGGGCAGATTCGAGAAGCTGGTCGCGGAGAGGGCGCCGGTACGAGCCGGCCAACAGCTCGATCGGTTGTGCTTTGACGCATGAGTTCCGAGAATTCCCGGGTCCAGGCTTGGAATCCGCCACGATTGGTGTATGATAGCTGCGGCACGCCCACGGAGAGGGTCAATGGCGCGCATGTCCTATTCTAATCGCGCCATCAGCTCGCTATCCCCCATATGAACGAGAAGAAAGGAGAGTTGATCGATGAACCGACTAGGTAGTAATTCTCGAGGCGGTCCGGCATACGTCGCGCTCGCGTCGCTGGGAGTCATGTTCTTTGCACTGGTGGTTAGTGCCTACGCCGGCAAGGATCGGCCGGCGAGCAATGCCAGCAGTCCGGTGCTCAAGACTGCCAGCACCCTCAAGGTGCTTTCCACAGCGAATATGCCCCTGGACAACAGAGCGGTAGGGACGCCTGCATCACGAGCAGCGGTTGCAGCTGCAAATGGCAGCGGTGGTGGCATCGCAGGATGCCCCGCCGGCGGTTGCGTCGGCGGCGATTGTACGGTG
>JADFIM010000189.1 GCA_022566725.1 Planctomycetota bacterium | reverse complement strand
TGGCCCCCCCGCCCACGCAAAGCTTCGCAGCGAGCTGAACGCACAGGACGTCCCACTCCAAGGTGCAGCACACGGGGTTGACGGTGCACACCGCCTGGCAACAGCCCACGTCGTCACAGAACGGCGTCGGGTGGGGCATGTCGCACGGCCCGGCCCCGGGACCGCACGCCTTAGGCTGTCCGCTGGCGCCCGCGACCACAACGTACGCTGCACTCAATCCGAGTGCGCATGCGAAACCAAATCTCCTACCACTGTTGCTCCAGGGAAAGCACCTCATGACTGTTCTCCTTTACTGCTCACCATAGCGGCCTTCCCAGCGGCGCCTTGAGATCAAGGGGGCAGGCATCGTTCACCAGCCCTGGCCCCCAACCATGCCAGCAGGGCCTATCGCCGCTCAACCACGGCCCCGAAGCGACAGAGCGCTTCATACGCTGATAATATACGTCGCGAGGAGACAAACGCAAGAGAGTATCACGAGAAACCAGAGCGGTAGGGGCCCATTCGAGCTCGGCCTCGCGGGCCCATCAGCAAACGTGGGGCGTGCCCGTCGGGCTGGTTTGCCAATTCGCCGCTCTCACGCCCAATTCGGGCACTTGCGGCCCGGCCCCACCCACGGGGTCCCTTGTTCAACCCCCATTTCCTGCCAGCTTCGCCAAGTCGCATGAATCGACGAATCCGTCGGGCGGGCTATTCGGCGGGTTACCCGGTCCGACAATATCCGTAAAGGTGAGATTCTCGGGGGGAGCAGTCCTCGTGGTGTGGGCAGAGGCGCACTCACTGCTCCTCGTTGCCTTGGGTCGCGCGTTGCAGGCGATCATGGATCGCCGGCCAGATGCCTTGCGTCTGAGGCGGGGTTTCGATGATGATTTGCTCAAGGTGCATCGCGTCGGCTTGGCGCAGGGCATCGTATAAGCGAGCGGCGTAGACCTTTGCTGAGCCCGGCATGACGATCGAGCAATGCGGGGCCGCAACGACATCCGCATCGAAGCACAGCACAACCACCGGCGCAACGAGCACGTCGAGTCGGCTGCGCAGTAAAGAACCGTCAACCAATTCCGCGGGCGTGTGCGGGGCGTAATGCCTGGCCCACGTGCCAGGGCTCGCCGCCGGGGTGGTGATCTGGGGCGTCTCAACCTTGCCGAGCACACGGCGAAGGTGTTCAATGGCCACCGCGCCCGGCCGCAACACGCGGGCTACGGCGCCGCAGAGATCCACCACGGTCGATTCGATCCCGATCTCGCACGGCCCGCCGTCGAGGATCACCAAGTCGTCAACATCCGCGAAATCATCGGCGACGTGCCGGGCCGTGGTTGGCGAAACAAATCCCCAGCGGTTGGCCGACGGCGCGGAGATCGATGAACCAAACGCCCCCAGAAGTCGTCTCGCCAGCGGATGAGCGGGGGCCCGCACGGCAATGGTGCTCCAGCCGGCGGTCGCGGCCGGGGGCACCAGTGCGCCCCGTGGCAGGACAATCGTCAGCGGTCCCGGCCAGAACCGCTCGGCCAAACGCTGGCACCGCTCGTTCCATTGGGCCACGACTTGACGGGCCTGGGCCGGGTCGAGCACGTGCGCGATCAGAGGGTTGCGTGCCGGACGGCCTTTGAGTTGGTAAACCCTCTCGATTGCTGAGACGTTGAAGGTGTCAGCTCCGAGGCCGTAGACCGTCTCGGTGGTGAAGGCCACGATCTGGCCCTCGCGAAGCAGCCGCGCGGCCTGGGCGATCGCCTCGTCAGTGGGCCGGACAAGACGAGGCATCATTCGTTCCAAGGCTGGAAGCCACCATTATTCATCACCGCTGACGCGCAGAGGACGAAGAGATCTGGAAGGGATATATTTATCAACGCAAGCGCTCAATGTCACACACGACAGCCTGCGATGTTGTACAGCGGGGCTCTACGGCTGCAACCCATATTCTCTTGGTTCTCCTGTGCGTTCTGGGCGACTCTGCGGTGAATGATTCGGGCTGGGATCGTCGTCCGTGATCTCCAGCTCGATGCGGTTCATCGCCAGGCTGACGCCCATCGCGCGATACAGCGCCGCGACCGACTTGTTGTAGTTCGCCAGGGCCCGGACTTCTTCGCGCTGAGCAGCCGCGAGCGTTTCCTGGCGTTGGAATTTGAGATTCAGAAACTCGGGGGTGAGTCCGGCTAGCGTCTCTTCTTCCACGAGCAGGGCTCGAAGGTTCTCCGCCTGAGCCACCCGAAACGATCGCGACGCCTGGATCAGTTCGTAGTTGGCAATGACGTCGCGCAAGGCGGCTTTGACATCCACGACGACGCTCTGCACCACCTGCTGATAGCCGATGACGGCGGCCGATCGTTGGAGCCTCGCCCGGCGAGAGCCGGCTTCGGCTGCGCGATTGCCGATCGGCCATTCGAACTTCAGCCCCAGCACGTAATCGACAAAACTCCCCTCGAACAGCTCACCGTACACGTCGCCAGCCGACTCGGTGAGGCCGAAGTATGCCATCTCCGCTGACAGATTCAGCAGCGGCAGGCGGGAGTTGTCCGCTAACGTCTGGCGAATAGTCGCATCGTCAATAGCTAGAATGGCCTGTTGAATCTCCGGGCGATTCGTGACCGCCGCCATGATCGTTTCACGGAGGTTGTAGCGGATCGGCGCCTCGACCATCTCCTCGAGCGGCACCAAGACCGCTTCCGAGCCGACCGTCAGTTGCGGGTCGTTGATGAGCAGTTTCATTGCATCGGATGCGGCGCGGATCGACCGACGGGTTCGAATGATATTCGCCTTTCGCTGTTCGACGCGCGCCACGGCATCGGAATATTGGGCGAGCTTCGTGTCGAAGTCGCGCCGCCGGTCCATGATCTCGCGCACCTCAATGCCCACCTGCAAGAGCCACTGCTGAATCGCCAGGTGATGCCAGGAGAAGGCGAGGTCCCAATAGGCGATTTCGACGTCGGCCACCAGTTGCAGCAGCTCGACGCGAAGCTGCTGGACCGAACGGCGCTTCAGGTTGCGGGCTAGACGAATCGAGGCGGTGTTCACATCCGAGCCGAAGCCTCGTAGCAGCGGCTGCGCCACGCCCAATCGCAAAGCGCCGGTGTAGGCCGGATCGGGCGACAGGGAGAAACCCCCAACGCGGTTGCGGAAGCGCGTCAGATCGGTTGCCAGCGACACGACGGCGCCGCTGGTGAGCCGCTTGCGCACTCCAGTCTCGAACCGATACCGTTCACTGGCGTTGAACGGCGTTCCCAACGGAATCCCCATCAATACGGGTACGGAGGACGGCTGGTCGGTCCTCGTGAAGTCAATGTTGCTGAAAAACAGGGCGTCGAAGGCGGCTTCAGCCGCGACCAGGTCCGCCTGGTTGATGGCCGGCTGCAGGCGCGCGATTTGGGTGGCCAGGTGATTGCCGACCGCCGAAACAATCGCCGACTGCAGGCTGGTCGCGACCTCTTTCTGCTTCCCGCCCGTCAGGTCAGGCCCCATGTCGAGCACGCCCCGTGGAAGCGCAATGGGGGCGCCGATGGCATCCAGCTCCGCGCGTCGCTCGGCCAGGGCGGCCTCAACCTCGCTGGGCGGCTGGGAGGTTTCCAGCGGTTCGCCGCCGGGAGGCAGCGTGGCCAACTCGTTCTCGATGGCTTCGGCGACGCGTTGACGGAGGACCCAGTCGGCCTCGTCGTCCCAGATCGGCGAAGAACACCCCACCAAGGCCAACGCGGCCCCGGCGACAGTCAATGTCCAATAGGGGCACCCAGGTCGCATGGGCCGCAGCCTACCGGAAGCGCGACTTCTGGGAAAATGCAGACAAACCTGGCGGTTGATTCTTCGCAAGATGGGTCAATTCGCCGATAATGGATAGGATCGCCCACTCAAGCAAGGAGGTTTGTGATGTCTGCAGCAATGATGCGCCGCGTCGTCGTCTGGAAATTGGCGGTCGTCTTCGCGTTTACCACCACGCTTGGCATACCTTGCCTAGTCGCTGCTGAGTCGGATCAGGACGCGCCACCCAAGAAGATTCGCCTCGGCGCGGGCGATGCTCTCGGGCAGATGCTCCCCGCCGCCACCGCCCAACCGGCCAGAGAGTTCCCTTACATCGCGGCCATAGCCGCCGACATAGTGTATGTGCGAGCCGGTGCTGATGTAAGGTACTATCCATTCGGCGAGGTCGGCAAGAACGATCTCGTCAAGATCATCGGCGAGAAGAACGGTTGGGCACGCGCCGTTACGCTGGGGCCGGCCTTTCGCGACTTCTTCGCATACATCGTATTACCAAAGTCGGAGGTCGGCCATTTACGCCTCAGCACCGACGGCAGGACCGGCTCGACGACTGAGCCGACTGATCTGTTTGCGCCAAACCTCCATGCCGGAAATGATCCGGACAAGAGCTGGAAGCCGATCATCAAAGTTGCGGCTGATCGAACCCTGAGGGTGCGGAGAACAATGGAGACCGAGCGCGAGCTCGTATACATGGTCTCTCTGCCAGCCGACGCCGAGGGATGGATCAACTTGACTCACTTGCGACAAGTGACGCCCGCTGAGGCGGCCGCGTGGGAAGCGCCGCTGGCCAAAGGCAGGCAGGCCAAACAACCAGCCCAACGAGGCGATGAGGTCGTCGCGGTCAGGCCGAGCACTCGGTCGCCGGTTGGTCGTGAAACATCAACTGCGAGCCCGACTGGATCGCCGAAGACGTGGACACGCCCGCCATCGGCGAGAGAAGCAACGCCCAAGACGCGGTCCGCCATAAGCGCGCGGACGAGAACTACTGCGCAATCCGCCGACCTGCGCCAGGCCAAGATCGTGTTGGATGATCTTGAGGCTGCCTATCACCGACTCCTGGCGGAGCCGATCGAGACGGCAGAGGTCGGCCCACTTCGCCAACTGTATCTCGACCTCGCCCAGCAACACCGCAACAACAGGTCAATTGCTGAGTATTCCGAGGTGCGTGGCCGTCAACTGCAACTGTGGTCGGAGATCCAGCAACAGAAGCTGGAGCTCGCTCGTCTTGGGGATCAGGCTCGGCTCACCGCTGAGGAGGCCGAGTCCGCACGCCAGGTCCTTGAGGTGGCCGGTACTTATGTGGCCGCCGGACGACTCGAGGCCTCGATCATCTACGACGGCGATCGCTTGCCGTTGCTGCTGCGGCTGCGCGACCCGGCAACCGGGCGAACCATCGCCTATCTGCAACCGGACGAGCGGCTTGGCCTCACCGACATGGTCGGCCAATTGATCGGCATTGTCGGGGAGGAGTCATATGACGGCGGGCTGCGGCTGAACCTGGTCCATCCCCGGCGAATCGATGTGTTGGCCCCGCGATCCCTATGAAACCGGCCATCGCCGTGGCCTATACTCAGCGCTAGCCGGGGCGTTAGCTCAGTTGGGAGAGCGCTTGCTTTGCAAGCAAGAGGTCACCGGTTCGAGCCCGGTACGCTCCACTAGACGTAAGCCGCCGCCTGATAGATAGTTTCGTGACCAACTGACCGGTGCCGCCGGGGCGGTTCAATCGGTCGCGCTGCACGAGCGCTGCAATCCGCTCTGCATGTTCGGGTCCTGGACGGCGGCAGGTGCGTAGACTTGAGATCGCTGGAACATGGTGTTCTGTGCGTCTGAAGCAGAAGCTCCACTGAGGTACAGTTAATGGCGGGTAAGGGCTGTGTAGCAAACCTGACGCCCTGGAAGCCTGGCCA
>JADFIM010000021.1 GCA_022566725.1 Planctomycetota bacterium | reverse complement strand
GCGCCTGGCGGTCGGTGTGCCACGCTTCGTACCGGACATGCCCGGATGCGGTGACGAATCGTTCGAGCAGCGACTCGTAGCGCGCGTGGTCGAAGCCGGTCGCGGGGAAGGCTTTCGGCGGACGATCCGGGACTCTCAGCACGACCGGACGCAGGAGCATGGCCCAGGCGCTGAGGCCCACGAGGCCCACGACCACCGAAACCACGGAGAATCCGAATACCATGGCAGCGAGCCTCCTCAGCCGTGCGGGTTTCACCGGTCTCCTCGTCGTTCTAGGCCGCAACCGGTGTCCGCTGTTCGCCCAGCGCGGCGATGCGTGCCAACGCTGCGTTCGTGTGGAGCGTGGTCAAGCACCTGAAATCAAATGCAGTCGCGATCGGTCGGGCGGGGCAGTTGATCGGGGCTGGAGCCGGGCAGGTCGATCGCGTGAGCGCGTGTCGCATCGCCATCGACAAGGCCGGCGACCGTATCAAAGGCGACCCCGAGGCCATCGCCGCCTCCGATGCGTTCTTCCCGTTCACCGACGGCCCCCAACTGTTGATCGAAGCGGGTATACGGTGCATCGTTCACCCCGGCGGGTCCAAGCGCGACCAAGACACGCTCGACCTGTGCAACCAGCACAACGTCACCTGCCTGCTTACCGGTATTCGACATTTTCGACACTGAATTACCGGTATCGGATTGCCACAGGCCGTAGGCAGCCCCAAAATGCGCCAATCCGCAGCTATGGCATCGCATCGTTGAACCCGGCATACGCTATGGCTATGACAGGCATCGATTTCGGCAGGCACAGCGACGACTACGCGCAGCACCGGCCGGGTTTTCCCGACTCGTTCTACGATCGTTTGGAAACCATCGTCGCACTCAAGGGGATCGCTGCGCTTGACCTGGGCACCGGGCCGGGCGTCGTCGCGCTGGAGCTTGTCCGGCGCGGGGCCAATGTCATCGGCATCGATATCTCTCCCAATCAGATCGATGCCGCACGCCATCTCGCGGCCGACCGCGGACTCTCAGAGCGAGCGAGATTCCTCATCAGCCGCGTGGAAGAGATCCACCTGCCGGATAACTCTTTCGACCTGGCCACCGCCGGCCAATGCTGGGGTTGGTTCGACGAGCCCCTGGCCATGCGCGAGGTGATGCGTCTACTGGGCCCCGGCGGCTGGCTGATCGTCGGCCAGTTTTGCTATCTGCCGAGGCTCGACGAAGTCGCCCGCGCGACGGAGCGGCTCATTCTGGAGCACAACCCCGACTGGAAAATGGCACACTTCGATGGCTTGTACCCTTGGCGGATCGACGCGCTCATTTCCGGCGGTTTCGAATTCGTTGAGCAGTTCTGCTATGACCACGCCCAGCCGTTCACGCACGAATCGTGGCGGGGGCGAATCCGCACCTGCAATGGCATCGGCTCCGGGGCGATGACGGATGAGCAGGTCGCTGCGTTTGACGCTGAGCTTGCCGAGATGTTACGTCGTGAGTATCCCCAGGAACCGCTGGCGATCCGGCATCGGGTCTGGGCGGTGGTCGTTCGCAAACCACAGGCCGAAGCCCGATGAATCATCCGAAGGATGAACTGCATACGGACGCACACGGCGTGACGCGCTGCTGGTGGTGCGTGGGCGATCCCCTTTACGAAGCCTATCACGACACCGAGTGGGGCTTTCCCGCCGTCGATGACAATCGATTGTATGAGAACATTTGCCTGGACGGATTCCAGGCCGGCCTGAGCTGGCTGACGATTCTGCGCAAGCGGGAGAGGTTTCGCGCGGCATTTGCCGGCTTCGATATCGAGCGGGTGGCTCGATTCAACAAGCGGACAGTTGATCGACTGTTGCGGGACGCCGGCATCGTTCGGCATCGGGGCAAGATCGAAGCAACGATCAACAATGCCCGGCGCGCGATCGAGTTGATCGAGGAGTTCGGATCGCTGGCAGCGTACGTGTGGCGGTACGAGCCGTCACCGCGGGCTCGGACGAAAGCGGTGACGCGGGCAACAATGCCCGCCACGTCGGCGGAATCGGTCGCGATGAGCAAGGACTTGAAACGGCGGGGATGGTCATTCGTCGGCCCGACAACCCTCTACGCCTTCATGCAGGCCATAGGGCTGGTCGATGATCATCTGATCGGCTGCGATGTCCGCCCGAGGGTCGAATCGGCACGCCAAGCGTTCATTCGCCCCGCCAGCCGATAACCGGTCGATGCGATCACCATTCGGCCCAGGCGAATCGGATTGACTACCATCCTGCCGAATCGTACCTTTCTAGAGAAGGAGAGTTGGAGGTTCGGATGACGGCGATCCCGCTGGTCCTCAATGAGCAGGTACTGGTCCTGAACCGCCTGTATGCGGCGATTCGCGTGATTAGTGCTCGCCGGGCGTTCATCATGCTCTGCAAGCAGGCCGCGGAGGTGATCGCGGTCGAGGACGGTCAGTATGTCAACTACGACTTCGAATCCTGGACCCAGATCGCCGAGCTCCAACGGGAGTTCGAACCGGACGCTCATGCCTGGGTACGGACGCCCAGCATTCACATCGCGGTCCCGAAGATCATCCGCCTGTTTGGGTACGACCGTCTGCCTCGCCAGGAAGTCAAACTCAATCGCCGCAATCTCTACGCGCGCGACGGCAACCGCTGCCAGTACTGCGGAGGGCAGTTCCCCACGAGGGAACTCACCATTGACCACGTCACCCCGCGGGTGCTGGGCGGTCAGCACTCATGGACGAACCTGGTGTGCGCGTGCGTCACTTGCAACGCGAAGAAAGGCGGCCGGACTCCCAAGCTGGCCGGCCTGAAGCTGATCCGCAACCCGGTCAGGCCGAATCGAAACCCGGTGATTACCTTGCGCCTGGGCGACGCCAAGTACCACTCATGGAAAGCGTTCCTCAACGACGCGTACTGGACGGTTGAGCTGCGGGATTGAATACCTCACGTGCTGGCGTTTAGCCGAGGGTCGAAGACCCGCGCGCCGCTGGGCGAGCGGCGGCTAAACCGAGGCGCGCCACACCAGCGATACGTGATTGCAAATCACGTTGCGCCGATACTCACCTCAGCCGGCTGGGGGCGCGGCTCGTAGTTCGGCTGCAACGCAATCTCCAGTGGAAGACGGTGACCTTCCCCGTCATAGGGGATGTTCTCCTCGTCGATGATCCGCTGAACGGCCATGATGCCCTCCAGCAGCATCTCCGGCCGAGGCGGACACCCGGGAACATAGACGTCCACCGGGATGAACTGGTCAACGCCCTGCACCACCGCGTAGGTGTCGAACACCCCGCCGGTCGATGCGCAGGCGCCCATGGAGATGACCCATTTCGGCTCGCACATCTGCATGTAGATGCGCTGCAGCACAGGCAGCATCTTCACCGCCACCCGCCCGGCCACGATGAGCAGGTCGCTCTGGCGCGGGCTGAAACGCATCACCTCGGCCCCGAAGCGAGCCAGGTCGTAGCGGCTGCTGGCGGTCGACATCAGCTCAATGCCACAGCAGGCGGTGGCGAACGGCATCGGCCAGAGGCTCGACCTGCGTGCCCAATTGATGATGCGGTTGAGCTGCGTGGTCAGGACGCTGTCGGTGGGGATTGCCGTCTCAAGGCCCATGGGAGTCGCTCATGAACTGGGCGTGTGAAAAACTCACATACGATCGTATCGTATGTCACGCCGCCCGGCTTGACCAGCTTTGCGGCGAACCGCGACAAAGCGGGCAGCGGAACCTCGTGACGTTATCAGCCGATGTGACGCGACGTTTCCGGCCGCTGCGCCGACCGCCCCACCGTTGCAGGCCCAACGGGATCGATCTGGCCCAGGCGGATTCGCTCATACCGGCTAGGCGCCGCTCCGATGCTTGGGGCTGTGGGGAAAGGCCAACCGCAGTCCGCAGTGCAACCGCAGGCAGGCTCCGACGGCGCCGTCCGGCTGACATTCTTCGCCCTGATGCTGACGCTGATGCTCGGCGGCAACACGGTTGAGGCCCCCCCGCACGCCGGCGAAGCGTACAACGCGCCGCCCCGGCTCCCTGCGGACCGCAAGCTATCAGCCGACTCCGATGCCTACCGGGCGGCTCGCAATCTCCTGCCGCAACGATTCATCGACCTCCAGACAACGCGCTTCGTGGTCATCTCCGATGCGAACCGGCACTGGACCCGCCACCAGGCGGAGCTCCTGGAGCGCACCTACCACCAGTTTGAACGATTCACGCGGAGGCTCCAATTGCGGCGCATGCCGTTGCGTCACAAGCTGGTGTGTGTTCTGTTTGAACGGCGCGATGACTATCAACGGTTCGCCCAGAGCCACGACAGCGTCACCGCCGATTGGATCACCGGCTACTACTCGCCGAAACAGGACCGCGTGGTGTTCTACAACCTCCAGTCCAGCACCGTCACCACCCGGACGCGCGGCACCGTCGAGCCGACCACGGCCCAGATGCTGGCGCTGGACCGCCATGGCGCGCCGGCCCGGCCGCTCTCTCAGCTCACCGAGACCGAGATCATCCGCCCGACGCGGCGCCGTGATCGGCACCAGGCTCCCAGCGCGCCAAGGGGCATCAACGACCGCAGCGTCAAGGCGGCGACCGCCACCACCGTGCACGAAGCGATTCACCAACTGGCGTTTCATACACGGGTCGAATCGCCATGGATTGAGAATCCGTTGTGGATTAGTGAGGGTCTGGCCACGGCGTTCGAGACCGATCGCCCCAACGAAGCGTTCGGCCCGGACCACGATTACGCCCCTCGTCGGGAGCAGTTCCAGAAGCTCATGAGGCAGAATCAGCTCCTCGCACTGCGTGAGCTGGTGAAGTACACCCGGATGCCCGACGACTCAGATGAGACGGTCAAGGTGATCTACCACCAGAGCTACGCGCTGGTGACGTGGATGAACCGGTTTCGCAAGACCCAGCTGCGCGCCTATCTCAGGGCTCTGCGCTCGGAGCCCCCCGGCCGGCCGACCGCCGACCGTCATCTCGAACTGTTCGAGCTGGCATTTGGCGACGTCGATCGACTCGAACGGGCATGGCTGCGGTATGAGTTGGACGCGCTGGACCTCGATCGCTGACCACCGCGAGCGCACGTTCGGTTCATGTGCCGCGAGCGATAGGCGCTACACCTCAAGCAGAACTACTATAGCCGGGACGCTACGCCTCCCGGTCCGGTTGGTGTAGCCCGCCGGCTATTCCCGGACAAGTCTCAACGCGAATCGGCCGGAGGCAGTGATGGCGCGGGCTCGACCCGCGCCGGCGAGGGTCTAATAATGGCGGTGACCAGCGGCGCCGGCGCCGGCGGCCTGGGATCGGCATCGTCCTGGCGGGTCGTATGCCGTGTCTGGTCCGGTGGGAAGAGTGTTTCAACGCGATCGGCGATATGGCGCATTCGCGTCGCCAGCAGTGCCGCATCCTTGCCCAGGCCCTCTTGCAGCTCGCCGATCATGTCGGTCAGGGGGTGCCCGGGCCGATCACCGTCGCCAACCTCCAGCGAGCGAATCAGCGGCTCCCACGGCTCGAGGCGGTCCATCAGCTCTTCGAGCCTCTGGCAGGTCTGCTCCACACTCGCTCGCTTCTCGCCGGCTTTAGCGAGCCTCGCAAGACCCTTGTTGAGCTGTTTGGCGCGTGACTCGATTTCTTCGCAACTTTGCTGGAGCGTCCGGCGAATCGCTTCGCCGTGCTCGACGGCTGCGCCCATTTGCCCCGTCGCATTGCGCAATTCGTCAGCCAGGGTCGTCCTGGCTTGCTCGCACTCGAGGACGATCCGGCCGGTTTGCACGGCCTCCGCTTCAGCCTGCTTGGTGGCCTGTGTGCTCTTTTGAGCGAGCACGGCGACGTTGACCTCCGCACTCTCGACAAGCTTGGCCAGCGTCTCGCCGCGGTCCTTCGCATCGTCGATCCGCTGATCCATTTCGGCCAGCGCCGGCTGGCGCGCAGTGATCTGCCGCTCATATCGCTGCAGCGCTGATCTGCTGGCTTCAGCGGTGCGCTGCTCGAACAGCTCGACGGCTTCGCGGGCACGCGCCTCGGAGCCGCTCAGCAACGCGTCAAGCTCCGTGGCAGCCTGCTCGGTCTGCTGTTTGTGGCTTTTGAGGTCCGACATGGTGGCCCGGACAACCTCGATCTGCGATTGAAAGGCCTTGAGCATACGAGCACTCACCCGCAGCCGATCCTGAAGATGACCCGACGCCTTGGCCGTCTGCGTGCGAACCTCTGCGGTTTGCTTCAGCGCCTCGCGCAGCTCGCCGGCTGCGGCGCCGGCCTGGTCGATCAGCGCTTGCAGCGATGCCGCAAGGTTGTCGAACGAAGTCTGGTCAATCACCCGCGGGGTAATGAGGACATCGTCATGCTGCATACCAATATCTGCCATCGTCGGCTGCACATCATTCGGGGACACACTCAGCACTCGTGTTGCGGTTGCGTCTTGCGGCTTGGTCGCTGGAGGGGTTGAATCGGGCGGCTTGACGCCCTCATACGGTTCACCTGACCGAGGTGCATCCATGGCAGTTCTTCCCGGCATACAGAGGCAGCGGGCGCAGTGCTTTGACCTGCTTTGTTATCGGCCATCACTCACCGGAGGCTTGATCGCCCGCTGCAAGCGATGCTGCGGACGTCGTCGCCAGCGTGGCCAGCGTGACCTGCCCGGCCAAGGTCTTCTGCACCTCGCGCAGCTGATGGAGAAGGGCGGGCCGTCGGCCGACTCTGCCCTCATCGACCATGCGAAAGCCGATTTCGATCAACTGGTCCGCACCGACCTCCTGGGGAGAGCGTGCAAGCGACACCGCCACATCCGGGCGGTCCAGCCGATGAAGGATCCCCGCCTCGACCAGGCGCTGCAGCATCTCGATGACGGTGGTTTCGGCGATGGACGTCTCGTCGGCAATCTGGCGGGCCGTGGTTGGCCGGGCGGCCGCAAAGTGCTCCACAACCACCTGCATCACCATCAGGACGGAGGCGGGATCGACGACGCCGGCGAGCTGACGCTTCTGCTCGATCTCATCGAGTTGCCTCCGCCCGCCCAGCAACTGGAGCGTCGCCGCAACTTCCAACCCAAACAGCACGACCAACCACATCAGATACACCCAAAACATGAAGACCGGTATCAGCCCGAGTGAGCCGTAGAGCTGTTGGATCGAAATGGCGCCTTCCAAGTACGCACCCATCGTCCGCTTGCCAAGCTCCACGAGCACCGCGGCGATCAACGCGCCGAAGGCGGCCGGACGGTAACTCACACCCGTGTTGGGAATCCATTTGTAGATCGCGAACAGAACGATCCACGTCACAAAAAACGTCCAGACCACCGGGGCCGCCCGCAGCAGGTTCCACCACCCCTCGTGGCCCGACAGCGCCGCATTGAACGTATTGTTCAGATGCATGCTGATCGCAATCGCAGTGGGACCGAGCACGAGCACGGTGAAGTAGATCGGGAAACGGCGCATCCACGCGCGACCGCCCGGAGCTCGATACACGCTGTTGAAGCTGTTCTCGATCGTCACCATCAAGCTGACCGCGGAATAGATCAGCACCGCAACGCCGACCCACGTGATCGCGGCCAAGTTGAGATCCTTGGCTTGGGATACGAAGCCCAGAAGCCAGTCGCTCAATGACTGCGGTTCGCCGGCGAAGCCATCTCCGGCGCCGGTAGATGCCATCTTCACTTCATCCAAGCCCAGCGTGGCAAAGAGATCCGCTATGCGCTCCATGAACTGATCGAAGCCGCCGATCGCTTTGATCACGATCGTGCCAACGACGAGCACCGGCAGGAGCGAAAAGAGCGTGCGGAAGGCGAGGGCCCCTGCCATCTGCGGCGCGCGATCCTCACGAAGCTGCCGCGCGCCGTACCGGCCGAGGTCATAACAAAACCGCACCGTCTTTTGCCAACGGTTCAGCTCATCCAGCGGTTGCGTCACCACCCGCTTGAGCCAATCAACCACCGGCCGAAATCGCAGACGAGTCATGGGTCACCTTCTACATCGGCAATCGGCGCTGCCCCACCTAAGCCGAGCTGGGGATCAACGAACAGGCCATGTTTGCCTACGGGCTGCGGGCGGGGCTCAATGACCCGGGGCCGGGCGGCTCGTGCTGACCATTGCGGTCAGCATATCATGATTGAAATGCCCGCCGACCACCCGTTCAACGATGCACGGCGAGGTGAGCGCCTGCACAAGGTGCTCGCCGAAGCAGGTGTCGCCTCGCGCCGGGCGTGCGAGCAGCTCATCACGTCCGGGGCTGTGGCGGTCAACGCGACGCCGATTACAACGATGCCGGCGTGGGTGGATCCTGCTCGTGATCGCATCACGGTCAACGGCAAGCGGATCAAGACTTCGCCGCGCCACCTCTACATCATCCTGTTCAAACCCAAGGGCGTCATCTGCACCAACGCCGATTCCCAGGGACTACCCCGTGCGATCGATCTGGTCAATCATCCATCGGGTGCGCGACTGTTTGCGGTCGGCCGGCTTGACGTGGACAGCTCCGGTCTGCTGCTGTTGACCAACGATGGCGACCTGGCAAACCGGATCACCCACCCGCGATACCACATGCCCAAGGTCTATGAGGTCACGGTCAAGGGCTCGCTCGATGCCGAGTCCGTCAAGAAGCTCGAGAAAGGACTGTTCCTGCACGACCGCAAGGAGCGCCATGGATCAAGGACCGCTCGATCGCGCCTCAAGCTCATCAAGCGGGACCGAGATCGGACACGCCTGCTGATGGAGCTTCGCGAAGGCAGAAACCGCCAGGTCCGCCGCATGATGGTGCGGGCGGGCCATCCGGTGAAGAAGCTGCGCCGGATCCAGTTGGGGCCGCTGAGGCTCAAAGGCCTCCGCGTCGGCGAGTGGCGGCAACTGACCGCCCGAGAGCTCGCGGTGCTGAAACGCGCCGCATACGGCAAGGTATCAGCGGCCGGGACGCGCTCGCGTGCGGCCTCCGGCTAGACCGCCTCCTGTGTCACCTCTTCCATGTCGAGCGCGATCATGATCTCGCCGGCTAGATCCTCTTGCATGATGGTGATCCGCCGAAGCCGAACCAGTTCGAGCATGGCGAGGAATAACCCGATCCGGTGCACACGGTCCCGCCCGCCGAACGCCTCCTGCAACGTGAGCCGGCACCCTTCAGTCCCGCTCAGCCGATCGAGCAGCTCTTGCTGATAGATCGCTGCCGGCGTGTCATCAAGTTCGACCCGATGATCCCCAAACTTGTCGAAGTCGATCGAGGCGATGATCCGCTCGTATGCCTCGTACAGATCAAACACATGGGCATCGTCCAGCTCCAGCAAACGCGGCTCTGCGGCGGCGTCAGGGTGTCCGGCGCGATACGGCCGGGCCGGATACTGCTGCATGAACGCATTGCGTCGCTGCTGTAGCGCCTCCGACGCGAGGCGAAACCTCTGGTACTCAAGTAACTGCTGCACAAGTTCGTATCGGGGATCGGCCGGCTCGTCGGCCGGGGCTTCGAGGCCCTCGTCGCAGGGCGGTTCGCCGCGCTCATCCGGCGGCATGAGCGTGCGCGACTTGATCTCCATGAGCGTCGCCGCCATGACCAGAAACTCCCCCGCCGCCTCAATGTCGATGTCGTCGATCGGGTCGAGGAATTGCAAGTACTGATCGGTTATCTGGGCAATTGAAACGTCCTGGATGTCAACCTCGGCCTGGCGAATGAGGTACAGCAACAGGTCCAGCGGGCCATGAAAGGCATCGAGTCTAACCTGGTATTCCTCGGGAATCGGCATGGGAGGAAGAAGGGGTTGGGAGTCAGGGGTTAGGGAAGAATGGGTGCGGATTCGCTAGCCTAGTGCCTTTGTCTGATCAGCCCTTCCAGTACACTATAACCAATGAACCGTACCGATCAGCAAACTGACGAAACCACGTTCATTGCCGAGGCCCTGCGTGCCGAGGCCGACGCCATCCGGCGCATCGCCGATCGGGTCATGACCGGTGAGCCCGATTCCTGGCGAGAGGCGCTGGACCTGTTGGAGCGCTGTGACGGCCACGTCGTCGTCTCCGGTCTGGGCAAATCGGGGCTCATCGGGGCGAAGATTTCCGCCACCTTCACCAGTCTCGGCCAGCCCTCCACTGTGCTGCATCCGGCGGAAGCTGTGCACGGCGACCTCGGTCGCGTGCGGAGCGGGGACGTCGTGATGCTGCTGAGCTATAGCGGCGAGACCGAAGAGGTAGTCAACCTGGCTGCAATCCTCAAGGCGGACGGCGTGGCGCGATTGGGCATTTCGTCCAGCTCCGACTCTACTTTGGCGAGGCTCTCGACCGTGCATCTGAGCCTTGGCGATCTGACCGAGGCGTGCCCGCTGAATCTGGCACCCACCGCTTCCACGACCGCGTTATTGGCCCTCGGCGACGCTTTGGCGCTGGCGCTTTCACGCCGGCGGAACTTTGGAGCCGATGATTTTCATCGACGCCACCCCGGCGGCATGCTCGGGGCGGGGCTCCGGCCGATCGTCGAGGTGCTGCGGTTCAAGGTCGGCCGAAACCTCCCCGTCGTGCAGGACAACGTCACCGTTCGCGCAGCGTTCGAAGAATCAAAAACCGGCCGTCGACCGGGCGCCGTGATGCTCGTCGATGAGAATGGCCGGCTGTCAGGCATCTTTACCGATGCCGACCTGCGCCGACTCATGCTCAGGGATCCAGGCGGCATGGATCGGCGGATCGCCGAGGTCATGACTGCTCGGCCGGAGCATCTGGTTGTGGACGACCTGGTTCGTGACGCCGTGCGGCTGATGCGGGAGAACCGCCACGATGAGATTCCCGTCCTGGACCACGACGGCAAACCCGTGGGCCTGGTCGATGTCCAGGACCTCATCGCCCTGAAGGTCGTCAGTGAATGACCGATCAACTCGGATGCCACGCTATGTGACCAAGCGATCGGGGGGATGTCGGCTTTCGGCGAATATGCATCCGCGGCGATCCGGCTGTAGAATGTCGCTATGTCAATTGTGGTGGCGGTAAAGAAGGACGGGCGGACGGTGATGGCGGCGGATAGCCTCAACGTCTTCGGCCAGGAGCGGGTCTCCACCGACAACTCCAAGGCCACAAAGATTCGCACGATCGGCTCGGCATTGCTTGCGATCACCGGCTGGTCGGTCTATGCCAACATCCTCGATGATCTTCTTGCCAATCGCGACATGCCGGCGCTGCGCGATGAGAAGGAAATCTTTGCGTTCTTCATCGAGCTGTGGCGGCAATTGCACGAGCGATATCCGTTCGTGAACGACCAGGCCCACACCAAGGACACGCCGTTCGGCGATCTTGACGCGTCGTTTCTCGTGGCCAACCACAACGGGATCTACAAGGTCTCGCAGGATTCCAGCGTCTGCCGCTTCGACAAGTATTACGCGATCGGCTCCGGGAGCGTTTATGCATTGGGCGCCTTGTACCAGGTCTACGACGAGGATCACGATGCGGCCGACCTCGCTCGCCGGGCGGTGGCCACGGCGATCGAGTTCGACATCTACTGCGGCGGCGAGATCGACATGTTCGATGTCCAGCGGTAGCGCCGCCCCGAGTTAACTGGTTGCCCACAATTGCCGATCAGCAGGAGGTCTGAATGTCAAACGCTGCTGCCGCCGTCGAGCTGCTCTGCCTGGATGTGGACGGGGTGATGACCGATGGCGGGATCTTCCTCGACGACCACGGGACGGAAACGAAGCGCTTTCACGTGCGAGACGGAACCGGCATCAAGCTCTGGATGAGGCTCGGCTATCAGCTGGCGCTGATCACCGGCCGGTCAGGCACGGCCCTGCAGCACAGGGCCAAAGAGCTGGGTATCGTCCACGTCCTCCAAGGCAGCCGAGACAAGAAGGCGACATTCGGTAAGTTGCTCACCGACCTTGGACTGGCGGCGCCGCAAGCGGCGATCCTGGCCGACGATCTGCCTGACCTGCCGATCATGCGGCTGGCAGGATATGCTATGGCCGTCGCCGACGCCGTGCCGGAGGTGCGTGCAGCCGCAGCGTACGTGACGACCACTCCCGGCGGGCACGGCGCGGTGCGCGAGGCCGTGGAATATCTCCTCAAGGCCAAGGATCGTTGGGACGAAGCGATCACTCTTTTGGGATAGACCGATGCCGAACGAACAAACGGACGACGCCCAATCCCCTCCCCCGGTTCGAAGCGGGCCCGGCAAACGGCTCATGCTGATTGGAAGCGGGGTTTTGTTGGCCGGCCTGCTACTGGTCGTGGTGATCAACATCGACACCGGCAGCCCCAAGCCAAGCAACGCCGATGACTTCAGCGAGGCGATCGACCTGGTTCCCGGGCGGCTCACTGCCCAGGACGAGCGGAGCCCGGTCTTCGATCCAAGGGATGCCAGCCAGCCCCCGGTGCTGGCGGCCGGCGGATGGATTCAAGTGGCCGATGATGAGGGCAACCTGGCTCAACAATACCGCTGCGACCGGCTTGATCCAAATCCCCCCGGCAAGCCCAGTGGATGGGTGAAGATGGATCGGCCACGCGCTGAGTTCTATCTCTCGCAGAATCGCGTGCTGACCCTTTCGGGCGATTCGGCCCTGGCCTATCTGCCGCATCGCGTGCTGGAATCAGGGACTGTCACCGGCGACGTGACGATTCGCCTCTTTGAGCCGCCGCCGGGTCAAACGGTCAACGTCGTTGCGGATGAACCCTCGCTCGTGGTGTACACCGACGAGGCCAGGTTCGACGACTTCATCGGCGAGATTCGGTGCGACGGCAACTTCCGCATCGAGACGCCGTCGGCAGAATTCCCCGGGCGCGGCCTGACCTTGCTCATCAATGATCAAGGCGAGCAGGCCAAGGTGACCGCCGAGGTCAAGCAGGTGCAGTACATTCGCCTTGCCTCGATCGCGCAGACGCCCCGAGACGCCGACGCGATCGCGAGTCGAACCGATGGTTCGAGCGAGAGCGTGGCGGGCGGCGATCATCGCGCTGGCGCCCAGGCGGAGGCTCCAGCGGCATCGGCAACGCAGATTCCCGCACGCACCCAGACGCCGGCAGACGACACCACGCAGTTCTACCGGCTCACCCTTCACGACAATGTGCGAATCCAACAGGGCGACGAAAGCCGCGGGCAAACCATCACCGGGGAGACGTTAGCAATCATTTTCACGTTCCAAAGCGAAGGGCTTGCAAAGGCACAGACATCGTCGCGCTCGTCGCATCACCGGCCCCGGAATGCTGCCTTGCACTCGACTGGACCTTCCCAGGGGATGCCGCTGGCCGACTCCTTGATCGCCTTGACCTTGGCGTCCTATGAGCCACAGCCGGTGTCTGCTCACCACGCAGGCGGCACAATTGCCCCGCCGCCGCGCGATGACGATATTTACATCACCTGCTCCGGCGGCCTGACCATCGTACCCGTCACCGATCCGAGCGATCGCCTGGATTCCGCCCGGGATGCCCGGCTGGAAGTCACCGGCCGGCCGGTTCATCTGGTGGACGCCGACAAGGAAGCCGAAGCGTATTGCGATCACCTGGTCTACTCCTCGCTGAAAAAGAGAGCGGAACTGATCGGGTCATCGTCGTTTCCGCTTTCCATCCATGCTTCGCAATTCGACGCCGGCAGTGATCGGCTTTCATTGACCCAGATCGACGGCCCCGGCAATCTTCGCCAAGCTACCTTCGCCGGCAACGTCAGGGTAGATAGCGAGGAAGGTTCGATTGCCTGCGATGAGCTGAGTATTGACCTCAAAACCGACGACCAAGGTAAGACGACGCCCACCTCGATGCTGGCGATCGGCGAGGTCGAGGCGTCCGATCCGGATCAGACCATCTGGACCGACCGCCTGTTCGTCGCGTTTCACGAGCGCCAGCCGGCCCCGAACCAACCTGCAGATGAGTCCGGGTATCGTGAATCGAACGGGGGCAACGTCCAGGTCGAGAGCCTCGCCGCCAATGGAAACGTGCAGATCGTCGTGTCCGGCGGCGGGCGAGCCTTTGCGGACAACCTGATTGCCGACGCAGTGACCGAGACAGCCGAACTCACAGGGTCGAACGTCATGGTTGTGTATGACAAGATGTTGCTCGATCGCGGCACTCGGGTCATCCTTCGCAGACAAACCGAAACCGCGCATTGGGACGGGCCGGGCCAGGCACAGTTCTTCGCGAGCCCCATCGAGGAGCCCGGCGACGGCCGAATCCAGCGGCCCCACCCTCACGAAGACGCCCAGGTCCGGACCACCTGGGACACTTCGATGGACTACGACAACACCTTTGACGACGGCGCGGGTGCGATCGATTTCCGCGGCAACGTGCAGGCGATGTCCAAGTCCGGTCCGCTACAGGTCAACACGATCAAAGCCGAGGCTCTCACTCTTCAATTCACTAGAACCGAGGTCGCCCGGCACTCACCCGATGATCAACCCGGCTCGGACCGGGACCGGGGCAACGCTCGGTCGGCCGGCATTGATTCGGCAGTTGACCACCAGCGCACGATCAGCAGACTCATCGCCCGCGGAGACGCCAAGTTCGAGAACCGTAGTTGGATCAACGAAGATCACAGCGACCTGCCGAGGGTGTTCTATGTCGCCGGGCAGCACATTGAATACGACGATCAAACCGGCGAAGCCCTCATCCCGGGCGCCGGTGAGCTGCTGATTCGCGATCTACGCGGAGTTGATGACGCGGATGACTCCACACCCTTCGGAGGAAAGGGCACGACCTCCTTCCGCTTCAAGCAGCAACTGCACATGAGCCGTGCCGTTGGCAGCCTCTACCACGTAGAGATGATCGGACAAGTGGAAATGCGCCACCTGAGCCCCGACGGCAAGACAGCGACGCTCACCTGTGAGAGACTTGAAGCGACGATCGACCGGCCGAGCGCCTCGCACCTCGATACCGAGTTGGATCTCGGTGGCCCAGCCGAGGTGCAACGATTGCGGGCCGAAGGAGACGTGTTCCTGCGAACGCCGACCCGAGATGTCGATTGCGGCGAGTTCGAGTATGACGTTTCGACCGGCATCGCTGAATTGATCGCGAGGCCCGGGCAACTTGTCACAATCCACACACGCGGCACAGCGATGCCTTGGCGGCTCCAACGCGCTATCTGGGACATCCACAAGGACACCCTCACGGCCGTGCAGGTGGCGGGCGCCGACAGCGATTAGACGATAGACCACACGGCGAACAGTCCGGCTAGCTGGCGTCACGATCGAGCACGCGATACGTCTCGCGTTCGCCTCGGCCTCGCAGGGGATAATCCTTCCGCAGCGGATGGGCTGGATAGTCCTTCCACATCAGGATTCGACGCAGATCCGGGTGGTTGCGGAAGCGAATGCCGAACATGTCATACACCTCGCGCTCCGGCCACTCCGCCCCCGGCCAGATGTCGGTCACCGAATCCACCTCAAGCGCCGGGTCCGGCTCGATACCCGAGGTATCAACGCTCGGATCAAGGAACACCTTCACCGCCAGCCGCCGCCCGTGTTCATAGCTGATCAGCAGATACACGACCGCAAACCGCCCCAGCGTCTTGGCCGGGTATCCCAGATAGTCAATCCCCACGACATCGCTGAGGAAGTTGTAGTCGCATTCGGGATCGTCGCGCAAGTAACGCATGACCGTGTGCAGACGCTCAGCGGGAACAATGAGCGTGGTCTGGCCGCGAAACTCCGTCGCTTTGAACTTGATGTCCGCGAAGGCGGCCTTGACCAAGGCCATCGTTGGATGATCGAGATTCGCTTTGGCCATGTCCAGCCGACCTCCGGATTCGAGACAGGAGTGTATTGAACACGAATCGCCCGCGTGAGACAACTGCCCCAACCGTCCACGATGAGCTGGTGCGCAAGCGCGGCCGGCCCATAAAGCCGTCCCGATTCCACCTGTCCCGATTCAATCGGGATCGGGAGTGGTCGCGGTCTTCTCTCACGCACGGTGTTGACGCGATCGTCGCCCACGGAGTCACGCCATCCCAGCGAGCGAGCGGGGCTGTCTTCACAGCCGGGCTGTCCCCGGCCCGGGTTCCGCCCCTGGTCAACCCTCCCCCGCCAAGGCCGTACAAGTTGCAAAACCATGAGAATCTGGGTAAGAACGGGATTGACTTTTGCCGCCGACGTGGCACACTAATGCAGTACGGCCAACACGGACGCGACCCATCGCATCTCTTGCAGCGTCCCGGCCGGATGGCCTGAGTTGTGATTGCCGCATCAGGGGTCGATGATGCTCGCACAGACCGCGAAAAGCCGACTGATCAGGTTGCTCACGTCAGTGTCGGCCATCCTACTGGCAACTTCCGCTGCGCGGGGCCAGTGCGAGGTGGCCCAGCTTCAGGGCTCAGGTGGCGGGGGCGGGGTGAGCCACGATGGTGACGTTGCCGTCGTCGGTGATGTCGAGGCGTTTGGAATGCTCGGGGCGGCGTACGTGTTCCGCCGCGGCCCCGGCGGGCCGGGGGACTGGCACCAAGAGGCGGTGCTGATGGCGCCGGATCCGGACCCAGTCGACATCTTCGGCGGACCCGTCGCAGTGAGTGGGGATGTCATCGTGCTCGGCGCTCCCGGGGCAGCCGTTCCAGAGTTCCTCACCGGCGCCGCGTACATCTACCGCTACGATCGTACCAGCGCCGAATGGGCGTATGAAACGACCTTGACGGCCTCCGATGGTGATCTCAACGACATCTTCGGCTTCTCCGTATCAATCGACGGTGATGTCCTGCTGGTCGGCGCTCGTGATGATGAGAACGACGGCCTCCCCCAGTCAGGGTCAGCGTACGTGTTTCGGTACAACGGGGCAGATTGGGTCGAGGAAGCCAAGCTCACCGACCCGGATGGCGAGCAAGGCGACCTGTTCGGCGTTTTCGTCTCCATCCGGGGCGACGTCGCGCTCATCGGCGCCCACGGGAACGATGATCCCGGCTTGGCTTCCGGCGCGGCATTTGTCTTCCGGTATGACGGTGCAGGGTGGAATCTGGAGTCAGAGTTGAACGCCTCAGATGCCGAGGGGGGAGATCGCTTCGGGCTCTCGGTATCGCTCGGCCACAACCGCGCGATCGTAGGGGCGTACTGGGAGAATAGCACCCCCAAAGGAAATGATGCCGGATCAGCGTACATCTTCCGTTATGATGGCGTTGGTTGGTTCCAGGAGCAAAAGATCACCGCATCGGATGCTGACCCCCTTGACTGGTTCGGTGCGTCCGTGTCGATCAGCGAGGATGCCGATACGACGCTGATCGGTGCTCCTAGAGATGAGGACCTGGGGTTTGAGTCAGGCTCGGCCTACGTCTTCCGGTACACGAAGGGCCGTTGGGACGAGGCAACCAAGCTCCTGGCTTCCGACGGCGGCCCAGGTGATGGGTTTGGCGGCAATACCGTCAGCGAAGATATCGCTCTGATCAAGGGCGGCGGGAAGGCCTACGTCTTTGCGGGGATACAAGGCCTCGACTGTAACGACAACGGCGAGCCCGATGCCTGCGACATCTTCGACGAGACCAGCGAAGATCAAAACGGCAACGGGATTCCCGACGAATGCGAGTTGCCTGGCGACCTCAACGGCGACGGGGTCGTCGGGATCCTTGACCTGTTGATCCTGCTTGCCGCCTGGGGGCCGTGTAACGAGCCTTGCCCGCCGGCGTGCGCCGGCGATCTTAATGGCAACTGTACGGTCAACGTCTTGGACCTGTTGATCCTCCTGGCCAATTGGACCTGAGGCCAAATGAGGTTCATCAACCCAAAGGAGATTGTCAGAATGAAAGAAAGGAACACAACAACTTTCGTCTCGAACGGGCCTAGCCCGGTATCGACTCGACTAGGGAATATTCGGGACAGTCACCTATTTACGTCCTGGCTGAGTAGTCCATTCATCAAGGTGCGCTCGGCTTCGTGCGTTTGCGTTTGGGTCGGACAACGGCGGGCTTTGGCGGTCGACCCACCGGCGCCGCGCGGAGCCGTCGCCCCAATCGGCGCTCCAATTTCGCCAGGAACGCGTCGCTCGCGAGTGGCCGGCCAGTCTTTGTTTGGCGTCGTATGCGCAGAACCAGGCCGTCATCCTCGGGTTGTTGGAGGATTCCTCGCCAGGCGCGCCGACGAACGAACGTTCGCCATGCGTCAAGATCCAGCACGCCGGATTTATCCGGCTGGCCACAATGTGCCGCCGCGCTGGACCATTGATACCGCCAGGGCAGACGAACGAGCCGAGCGCGCACGGGATTGCGTTCGACATAGCGAGCCGCGCGAAGCAAATGGTCGGGGTCCATCGCGAACGAGAAGAAGCGATTCTGCCACAAGTGCCCGCTTCGGCGATGCAATTGGTTGATGTATTTGGCGTAGAGCCAATGCGTGCGGCCGATGGCCAGTGCAAGCGAATCGGAGCGCTTGGGTGTGACGATCAGATGCACGTGATTCGTCATGAGGCAATACGAGAGAACCGAAAGGCCGTAGCGCTGCGCCTGCTGGGTGAGGATGCGCAGATAGGTCCGTCGATCATCGTTGATGAAGAAGACATCCTGGCGGTTGTTGCCGCGCTGCGTGATATGGTGGGCCAGACCGGGAACGACGATTCGCGCGACCCTCGGCATCGCAGACAGCGTAGCCGATACGGGTAGCGTTGAGAAATAGGTGACTGTCCCGAATTGACCGTGTTCTCTCCATTGAACCTCTAGGAAAGGAAAAAGGCCATGAGAAGGATCAAACGTCAATCCGTTGTCACTTGTGTGGCGGGCGCCGTCTTGGGATTGCTCGCCGCCAGCAGCATAAACTTCCTATCTTCTCCATTTCCTTCTTGGCGCCGGGGGCAACTCGCTGTATGTTGACATGGGGCCGGGGCTCATATCGCATTGCTGCGGCCCCGGCTTTCGGTGAGAGAAGAGAGCCATGCGGGTACGAAAAAAGACGACCGGTTTTCTTGCCACGAGCGTGGTTGCGTGGACGGTCAATGTCACCCAGGCCGGGATCGTCGAGTTCTTCGACTATGAGGAATGGCAGGCTGCGGTCGGCCGATTCGAGACCATTCCGTTCACTGGTTTTCCCCAAGGCACCTTCATCACCGACCAGTACGCCGACCTCGGCATCCTGTTCACGGATGGCAACGACAGCATTGCATTCGCCGGTTCCTTCATAAACGACGGCGTTGGCCTGGACGGTAACGGCAATATCTCCATGTCCTTTGACACGCCCCAGGCCTGGATCGGTGTGGACTTTCCCGGGTTCCTGAGCATTGAGCTGTTCAGCGCAGGAAAGCTGATCCATACAGCCGAGTTCGGCTCTGCCGGAGTCGGCAACTTTGGCGGGTTGATTTCCAGCAAGTTGTTCGACGCGGCCGTGCTCATCGATCCATTGGGGAGGGACGCCGAAATCGATGACCTCCACTTCGGCATTCCGGCTCCTCCAACGCTGGCGCTGGTTGCGCTCGCAAGTCTGTTCTCTGCCCGGAGCCGACGACGGAGCTCATAGACCTTGGCCAGCGGGAGGTTGAGTCGTTCTACTTGCTCTGCGACTGTCGTTACGTCGTCAACGATAAGCTCGAGTAACGCAGACAGATCGGCATCCGTCTTCCTCATATGTTCTCTAATCGCCTCGACTGCCTCATTTGCCGCCGCTTGGTCCTCTGGCGAGACATTCTCGTTAAGATGCTTTGCGCTATCAGAGTCAGGCGTAAATTCGTCGTAGGACGTGCCACCCATTCGCACTAGCCAAGCACTTTCCCTTGACTTCCCCGCGTGCGAAAAATCACTTCGGATGATGCCCATGAGTTGCCCTAACAGGCTAACGTCATTCCGATTCCATACCCGTGTCCCGTCCAAGGTCTTTGTTATCGCGGTCTGCACTAGATCCTCAGCCGTAACACCGCCCAATTCCCTTCCTGTCTGTGCGACAAGCACTCCGGCGTACAGCAAAAGTCGAGGAACGATTTCGTTCCACGGGACGTCTCCGAAATCCTGGCGTGGTTGCGCCATACATTTTACCTTCGACGTACCCGCTTACCTATATATGCCGACGAAATTGCCC